>PXSZ01000012.1 GCA_003023105.1 Bacteroidetes bacterium QH_10_64_37 | reverse complement strand
ACCGAATTCGGGGGATCCTTCGACTCCGCTTCGCCCTGACCGCAGGGAAGAAGTGCTTTCAGAGTGCGCTCCGCTCAGGATGACCCCAATACAAAAGGGGTTGCTTGAAACCGCAATAGGAACAGATACAAGCCAGGCGAAGCGGTGCGATACAATCTTCCATCAAATCGGGCTGTCCACGTATGAATTCTTTCTCACTACTGAAAAAAAGCTGAGAGCCGAGCTGAAAAGATTGACATTCGGTTTTGAAAATTGTATAGTGGAAATATGTGGCAGTTCATCGACATCTGGCGCCACTCCTCGCGGTGTGTGCAACGGGTGGGGATGCTCTGCCGCGCAGCACGTATTCTTTCTACCGACTTCCAGCAGCACAATGGCAGAGCGCGAAACCGGAACCGTCAAGTGGTTCAGCAACGAAAAGGGCTACGGATTCATCGTCGCCGAAGAGCGAGACGAGGATTTGTTCGTCCACTATAGCGAAATTGACGCCGACGGCTTCAAAAGCCTCGAAGAA
Organism: Bacteroidetes bacterium QH_10_64_37; assembly: GCA_003023105.1. Next base: position 8,031 of record PXSZ01000012.1, on the reverse strand, counting down.
AACGACCGGGTGGAATTTTCGGTCGGTCATACGGACAAGGGACCCAATGCCCAGGAGGTGCGCGTCATTGGTTGAACGACCGGCCCGACCATATTATCCGAAAAGGCGCCTCATCCCGCAAGGGGTGGGGCGTTTTTATTGATCCAAAGGAAATTTGCTAAACTGTGAAGCTCCAGCCTGCTGCGTGCGTTTGCAGGGGGCGCCTCCCACGCAAGCACGTCCATCCTTCCACACCTCCACACTTCCATACCTACACGCCTATCAGTATGGCTGGTCACTGTGGCGTAAAGCCACTCACCCGGAGCAACCGATCGGTGTTGTGGCGTGCATCCCGGTAGTAGACGAAGGCCGTGTAGGTGCCCGCGGGGCGAGGCTGGTTCGCTTGAATCTGCTTCGTGAGGGCTGGGTCGTCGGTCGAGTAGAAGTACTGATACCTCCCCTGCTTGAGGAGGACGGTTCTCTCATACTGCTCCTGGGTCGCGTTCCACTCCATCCTCGTGCCCCGGCGCGGGTCCATGCCACTAAAGCTGCCCGAGACCACCAAGGGACTGCCGTACGGCCGGTCGTCGGAGGGGACGAAAACGAAGGTCGTTTCCACGTACTCGGCACTCAGGGCCGGATCGAGCCGATTGGAGACGGCGCCACGCACAATCGGCTGGCCGGGGCCCGTCGGCCGTCCCGGATTCTCGCCGAAGCGGGCGTAGTCGGCATCCAACAGGACCCGAAACGGGGATCTCGTACGGTCGACCGAGGCGATCTGAGCCGTTGCTCGGAGTTCACTGAGGTCGAGCTGGTAGTCGGCCGTAGTGGGCGCGTACGCTCGACCTCGCTCCAACTCAAACTCCAGCTCCGGCTGACTCGCCAGCAGAGGCTGGTCTTCGCACCGGGTGTCGGTGAGGCGACCGTTCTGCACGAAGCAGACGGTGTGCCCGAGCGGATCGCCCCGAGCCTCGGGGGGAGGCGTATAGCGGGCGGTCGGCCGAAACGAGGGCGTCCGCTGGCCCGGACTGTTGATCACTTCGGCCCCCAGACGGAGTCCGCCTTTCTCCTCGGCCACGAAAAAGGGCTGTTCGAAAAGGACTGAGTCGCGACGACCGCGTTCGGTCACGCGCAGGATGTAGTTGCCACTGATCTGGAAGCGGATGTCGTCGTTGGGAAAGCGGTATTGGTAGTGAACGTAGGAGACTTCAGTGCCTTGCGACGGCCGGTAATCGACGAGGCGATCGTCCTGAAACGACTCCAAAATCTGGCTCGCCGAGAGGTCCCGGCGCCACTGCCGATCCGCGTGCTGAAAGTAAACCGACAGCGGACGCCCCTGCTCCGCCATCAGATCAAACTCCAGCGTCAGGGACGTGCCCCCGTTGAGCGTCACCACGGGGAGACTTCGCTCATTGTCGCCCGGGTAGAGCTGAACGGTCCGCACCGACGTGCCCGGGGCTGCGAACTCCGGCTGAATCGTCGTTCGGGCCGGTGGAGAGGACGAGTCCTCATCAGTTTGCTGCTCCGTCGACTTGCACCCGGCAGGCAGGCCGAGCAGTGCGGCACAAAGACAGAGCCCGAGGAGACGACGGAACAGAGATGGCATACGGCACCCCAGATGACTGAATGACGCGAGGCCGGCTGTGGACGCCGTTGTTCCAGAGCCCTAGCCGATCCGCTTCTCCCAACCAACAGTCGCGGCGCATGGTTCACCGACCTTGGGCGAGGCCTCAGCAATTGCATTTTCACGACGATCGAAAGATGGTATTTGGTATCATCTCGCCGTGCTACTGGAGAGATCCTCAGAGCCCCCACGCTCCTGCGCCCCCATTCCCCCATTACCGGTCGCTCCCGCCCGAGACGCCCACCACTCAAAGAGAGTCGCCCGGGCCTCACCCCCAAGCGTCCGCGCCTGCCGGACGGCCCGCTCAGCCCAGCGCTGAGCTACGGCGGTCGACCCTGCTTGCAGAGCGGATTCGGCCCCCCAGGCGGTGTGCTGAATCGCCCACGCGCGGTGCCAGGCACGAGGACGAGCGGGCCGAATGGGCGTCTCCAGGGTCCGCCACCCTGAAAGTGCCGCACCGTACTGCTTCGCATCCATCCACCGAACGGCCCGCCACGCCCGCACCGCTGCATTCTGCTGCTGCACGGCCCCGAGGCGTCGCGCCTGGACGGCCGCCGAGTCCCCGCTCACGAGAATCCGAAGGACTCGCGGATGGGCCGCCGTCGCGTCTCGCAGCATCAGTCGGGTCCGGGTGTCGTGGGCATAGTTCGGGGTGCGGGCACGGGCCTCGGCGTACAGGGCGCGGGCCGCCTCGGTCGCTCCCGCCAGCGCCCGCGCATCGGCCAGGGCCACGCGGAGCCCGACCGTGCGGGCCTCTTGGCTCAGCGTGTCGAGCTGCCGTCGCGCCGCCCCGGCCCGTCCCCGCGCGAGGCGGATGTGTGCCAGGGCTTCGTGGGCCGCTGCGAACTGCGGCTGCATCGCAAGCGCCTGCTTCAGGTGCGCAACCATGTCGGTGCTGTCGCGCCGCCGGGCGGCCCGCCGGGCCTCTTGAAGGTGTCGGCGAGCCGGGGGGACGTAGTGGGGACACTCAGTCTGGAACAGAGACGGCCGCGTGAACTGGCGGGCGACGACGCCATAGGCATCCCGAGCCACGCCGGATGTCCGGCGGAGATGTGCCGCCCACCCCTCCGCGAGCGCCTGCAGCGACCGGCCGTAGACGGCTTCGAAATTTCCCCACGCGTAGACGCGCTTCAGTTTGTCCGGGCCGAACCGATCGAGGAGATACTGCACGAACGACCCCATGGTGGCGTAGGAGACCGCTCCCCGTCCCGTCCAAAATCCCCAGGGCGAAAGCCGACTTGCCACGGCGCGGGCTTCGGCGGTCAGGGAGGTCGTCGTGTCCGCGTAGGCCGCCGTCAAGACGAGATCGTCGGGGGAGGGAACCGGCGACGGCGGCTCCAGCGCCACGGCCCAGCCTTCAATGAGGCCTGGGGCCCACGAGGCGTTCAGCCCCGGAAGGCCGAAGGGCCGGCTCGCGACGTGGGCCAGCTCGTGCCCCAGGCTCCCCGACACCCCATCGCGCAACAGATGGATCTGAGGCGTGGACAACCACACAGGCGCCACACCCGTCGTTCGGGCCCCGGTCAGCCGGCCCTTCACGTCGGGATTTGGGTAGATGTAGCTCTGGATGCGCGGGCCGTCCTCGTCGGCATCCAAGTCGAGACGGGTACGAACCCAGTCGTAGCGGGCTTCGTGGGTCTGCGCGAGGGCTGCGGCGGCGGCCGTGTCGACCCGCGTGGGATCGTAGTAGAGATCAAAGTGCGCGGTGCGCGTGTGGCCCCCGAGCTGCTCCTGAATGTACCACGCCGGGGTGTTGATACCAAGCGGGGCGGCGAATGCGTAGATCGTCCCGATCGCCAGTGCGCAGATCGGCAGGGGCCATCGCAGTCCCCGTCCCCGCAGCCACCGGCCGACCAGCACGGCCACCGCGGCCCAGAGCAGGGTCAGCCCCCGAAAGACGAAGAGGCCTGTTCGCACCGCGAGCTGCTCGTCATAGATGGGCCCCAGCACACCCCCAAACACGTGGTTGTAGGTATAGAACTGGGGACGCAGCCCAAGATCGTAGAGCGGGCCGCCCACAACGATCAGGAGCCCAATTACAGTCAGCACGACACGGGGCCGCGACAGATCCAGCCCCTGCAGCGCGTAGGCGAGCGACACCGCGAACGCGACGGTGACTCCCGGAAACAGCGCGTAGAAGAGAAGCCCTTGGGCAAACGTACAGTTGGGCGCCCAGAGCTGCGCGAGCGTCAGGAGGCCGAGCGGTACGAGCAGCGCTGCTTCCTGCCGCCCCATCACACGCCACAGCGAGGGGGCCTCCGCCCCAAACGCCCCGACCGCCGCGTAGCCGCTAACAAAGAAGGCGACCAAGGCGACGACCGCCGCCGACTCCGCCTGGAGGACATTCAACAGCGGAACAGGAGCCAGCAGCAGACCGAGTCCAAGATACGCGGCCAGAACGCGACGCATCGGCGCGAGAACGACGAACGCGTTGTGATCAATTCGTCCCTTAAAGAAGATTGAGCGACACCCCCACCGAAAGGACCTCCTTGATCTGAATGGCCTGGATCGTGTCTCTGTCGTAGACCGCCACGAACTCCAGGTCCGTCGACAACCAACTGTTCACCTTGAGGTTGACGACATTCTCCCAGATCAGGTCCGGGGCGTTACCGAGTTGGTTGACCGCAAAGAAGAGGTCGATCTGTGACCGGTACCGGATGTTTTCCGTGAAATTATGATCAAGGCTCGATGCCAATTGCCCTCCCGCCTCGACGCGAACCACGTCCTCCTCGTCAACGCCGTAGAGAACCCGGAAGTCCCGCTCCAGAACGAAGGTTTGCTTGGAGGCGCCCCCGAGCAGAAGCGAAAGCTGATTAAACGGCTCGTAGGTGAGCCCGAGGGATTCGGTCACCGTGCCCGGGGCGAAAAACGACGACGTCTGAACGGGCGGGTCTTGACCGGCCCTCGGATGGTCCTCATACTCATCGTAGGGATTTTCCGAGTGGCTGAACCCGGCGGCAAACTGCGTCCGAAGGTTCCCCGCCAACGTGGGATTGAAGCGCTTGAAAAACCCGTTACCCTGAAATTGCAGGTTCGAATGCAGGCGGATCAAGTCTTCGGACTTCCGAAGTTCACGGCCTTCCTGATTGAGAAAGCCGAGCACGAGGCGCATCTCGTAGGACTGTGCCCACCGGTCCCCGGCCCGCTCGGCAGCCCCGTCGAGGGACGTGGTGAACGCCAGCGAATTGACCCCTCCTCCCTGCCAGTCCTTGTACGCGGCCTGAGACACCGAAAACTTGCCGGTCAACATAGTGTCCCATTCAGCGCCGGCCGTATCCGAAGTGGGGCTGACCGTCGGATCCGCTGAGGGAAGACCGGGCTGCGCAAACACGGAGCTCCCGACGACAGTGATGCAGAAAACGGCGAGAAGACAGACGACCGTTCGGGACGCCATAAAAGAGAAGGAGGTCCAGACAGAGGCTCTTTTGGAGGCAGGACGCCGCAGGCGGAGGCAGAACGCCCCCTGACGGACAGAGAACCCCGACACAAAAAAAGCCCTTGCTCTTCGTCAGCAAGGGCTTTTTTCGTGCGCAGAAACACCGATTTAGGGCAGGGAGCGTTGAGTGGAAGACGGCTCTTCTCGCGTGGAATCTTCATCCAGGAACTCGGACGAACCGGATTGGCGAGGAGGGAGGACTACAGCTCGTCGTTCTTGATGTCCTGGATCTCCTGACGGATCTCGTGGGACCGCTTCTTCAACTCCATGAGGCTCTTCCGGGCGCGCGTGCCAGCAGCCTTGTTGCCCTTCTCATAGAACTTCATGAGATCCTCTTCGGCGTCCTCAAGAATGTCGGTCAGTTGGGTATAGCGTTCGTCAAACGTACTCATGCGTGCACCTCTGCAGATTGTGTAGGAGTGAGTTGACTTGTGCAGAGAGAACATAATACGTCCTTCAACCGCTGTCAAGCCGGATCAGACGGGGACGACGATCCACTTTCGATCCACGTCTGATTTGTCCAAACGTTCAAGAGCTTCGGGCCGCTTCGGTCCAAAAAACGGCGCTACGCCTGGACTCGCGTTCCCTCTGCCTCCTCTCGAGCAAAGAGGCCCTGGAGGCTCGTGACCAGCACCGGAATCTCCGCCTCGGACAGGCGACGGACGGCCGAGGGATCGGGCACATGCTCTTCGGTCACGGCATCCACCCCGACCGTCTCCTCAATCCCTCCGGCCCCGTCGGGCAAGCCCGGCGCCTCGCCGGTGGTGAGCACACAGGCCACCGGATCGAACGAGGCGTCCAGGGCCCGGCCCAGCGCCCGGACCGCTTCCACCGCCGACACCTCGCGCACGTCGCCGGAATCCGGGTCCTCCGCAAGGGCGGACACCACGGGCACCACGTGCTGCTTAAGAAGCGCTGACACCCACCCCGCGTTGGAGGCCTGCAGCGGCTCGTCGGACGCCCTTTGAAAAAGCCCCCGGTCCACCCCCTGAATGCCGACCGCAGACACCACTTCGTCGGTCAGGGTCGCGACAATCTCCTGGTTCACCTCCCGGACGGCCCGCTCTACGAGGCGCCGCTGCTCTTCACTCTCGACGTCGAGCACGCCATCGGTTCGGTCTGGGAAATAGCCCTGCGCTTCGAGGGTGCGCTCCACCTTCTCCCCACTCCCGTGCACGAGGAGACAGGTCGGACCCTCCTCCGCCCCCGCCTCGGCGACGTGCTGGGCGAGGGACTTCAGGAACAGATCATCGCCGAGGTGATGGCGATCAAGGGAAACGACGTACAGGGACTGCATGCCGTCGGGAGGCGAGACGGAAGAGCTGAACGAGGACGATGGATCGAAACCAAGTCGATTCCTTTCGCTCAGTATCAATGCACGAGCCGACCGTACGATTCGACGGGTGGAAGTGCGCAGGCGTGAAAGTGCTTGTGGCGGAGGTGCTCCCTGCAAACGCACGCACTTACACCATGTCTCGACTCTCGTCGGAGGCTACTCTGACGCTGCGCGGACGAATTAGATCATTCCCCGCCGAGCAGGGAAAGTGTATATTGTTGGCTCAATTCATCCACCCGGGATGCGGCCCAACGTTCAGGACTCCTCCGAGTCTGAGGCCGGCGTCGGCTCTTCGGGGACCCCGTCGCCGCGTTCGGTCGGCTCGGTCATCTCGTCGGCCACGTCTTCAACGTCGAGATCGTAGGTCTCGCCCGGCGCGCGGTTGACCTCTCGGGGATCGTTGCCCTCGCCGTCGAACTGTGGGATGTGCTCCTGCGGGAGCTCTTTGCCGGCGTCGCGGCCCAGCGGACTGCCCTCGTGGATGTAGAAGTTCTCGTTGGGGAGCGTGTCGTTGTGGGCCCGGGCGGCCTCGGCGGCCTCGCGCATGCTCTCGTCGGGGTTGTCGCGCATCGCGCCGAAGTTCTGGTGGATCTTGTGGTCGAACCACTCGAAGAGATACTCGAATGCGGCCCGGTCGCGCTCAAATTCCGGCCCGTAGTCGCCGGAGCGAAGCTGATCGTCCATCTTCGACAGCGCCGACGCGAGGGCGAAAATGTAGATGGCGTTGTTCGCCACACGGGCCTGCTGGGCCTGATGCTTCACCACGTCCTCGCGCTCCCACTTGCTCACGAGCTTGAAGTAGTGCGAGTGCCGCTGGATGAGCCTTGTGAGCGTGTCGGCCTGCTCCTGAAGGGCCGGGTGTACGCTCCGGAGCTCAGGGGCGCTCGGCTTGAGGCCGAGAAACAGCTGCGCCCCCATCGGGAGGGCTTTCTTCAACACCGTCGGTGAGGTGGCAGCCGTGAGGATGCGAGACAGGTTGTCGCCCATCGACTCGTCGGTGTCCCACAGAAGCGCCTCCTGGATCGACACCATCTTCTCGGCGAGCTGCTTGCCACCGTACGCAAAGATGAAGGACTGCATCACCTCGTTCGAGCCCTCCACGATGCTGTGGATGCGATTGTCCCGCCAGGACCGTTCGAGCTCGTGCTCGGTCATGTAGCCCTCCCCCCCCATCATCTGCATGGCCTCGTCGATCACCGTCCATCCGAGCTCGGAGCAGAACACCTTTGTGATCGCCGTCTCGACCATGATATCCGTCTCGCCTCGATCAAGCAGGCCCGTCGTCATGTAGAGCAGGGCGTCCATCGCGTAGGTGACGGCCGACATGCGGGCGATCTTTTGCTGCACGAGCTCGAAGTCCGCCAGCGGGCGCTCGAACTGGTAGCGCGTTTGCGCCCACTTGATGCCCTGATCGCGGGCGGCCTTTGCAGCACCGGTAATGCCCGCACTGAGCGTGCAACGGCCGTAGTTGAGACACGAGAGCGCCACCTTCAGCCCGGCGCCTTCCTTGTGAAGCACGTTCTTCGCTGGCACGCGCACGTCGTTGAAGCGGAAGCGGGCCTGCCACGTCCCCCGGATGCCCGTCTTCGAGCGGTTGTTTTCAAAAACCTCGACCCCTTCCATGTCCGGCGTTACGATAAGCGCGTTGACGCCCTG
>PXSZ01000011.1:22845-26116 GCA_003023105.1 Bacteroidetes bacterium QH_10_64_37 | reverse complement strand
TACCTCAACGGCCTTTCGGCCCTCGAGGCGGCTGCCCTGACCGACGCGATGCTTCATTCCGGCACCCGCATCGACCTGTCGGACATCGCGGGCACCAAGGTGGGCAAGCACTCGACCGGGGGCGTGGGCGACAAGGTGTCCCCGATCCTCGTGCCGGTGGTGTCTAGCTGCGGCGTCCCGGTGGCCAAGCTCAGCGGACGCGGCCTGGGCCACACTGGAGGCACGATCGACAAGCTCGAGTCCATCCCGGACTTCCGCACCGACTTGAGCGTTGCCCAGTATCGGCGACAGGTGGCCGACCTCGGGGAGGTCATCGCGGGCCAGACCGGCACGGTGACCCCCGCCGACAAAAAAATCTATGCCCTGCGCGATGTTACCGCCACGGTCGACTCGATCCCGCTCATCGCCGCCTCCATCATGAGCAAGAAGCTGGCGGAGGGCAACGACGCGCTCGTGCTCGACGTCAAGTGCGGGCGCGGGGCCTTCATGAAGACGGACGCCGACGCGCGAGCCCTGGCCGAGACGCTGGTCGCCATCGGGGCCGAGCACGACATGCCGGTCGCGGCGGTCATGACCAACATGGACGTGCCCCTGGGCCGGGCCGTGGGGAACTGGCCCGAGATCCGGGAAGGAATTGCCTGCCTTCACGGGGAGCACGCCGACTCCGCCCTCATGCAGATTGTGCGCCGACTGGCCGGCGAAATGATCGCGCTAGGCGGACGGGCCGAGGCGCCTGAGGAGGGGCGGGCCAAGGCCCGCGACGCGATTGAGAGTGGGGCGGCCCTCGACCAGTTTCGCGCCCTCGTGGCGGCACAGGGCGGCGATCCGGCGGTTGTTGATGCCCCCGACGGACGCCCCAACAGAAGCCGGGGGATCGGGTGCAGCGGGGCGACGTGCTGGCCCGGCTGCACGCCGGTGGGGCCCCCAACCTCGACGCGGTCCGGGCGGCCGTTCGCGACGCGTACGCCTTCGCCGACGGTCCGCCCACGACGTCCGTCGCCGTAAAGGCGCGCTACGACCCCGCGGGCTGGACGGACCTCTCGAAAGAAGCCACGGGCGAGCTGTAACAATCCGCTTCCGTGCAGAGTATATGAACAATGCATTCGCGGTTTGTCCGATACAGCCCCCACTGCCATGTCCATTTGGTCCCGATTCACGCGAGCTGTAAAATCCCTCTTCGGCGGCGCCGTCTCGGCGATGGAGGATCCCCGGACGATCCTCGAGCAGAACATCCGGGAGCTGAACGATCAGGTGCCGGAGATGAACGAAAACATCGCCACGGTGAAGGCGAACAAGATCATGCTCGAGAAGGAGGTCAAGAAGACCGAGGACCGGGTCGAGCAGCTCTCCAGTCGCATTCGCACCGCCCTCAAGTCCGACCGCGAGGACATCGCCAAGAAGTACGCGAAGCGGCTGGACGACCAGAAGGAGAGCCTGGAGCGTACGAAGGAGCAGCTCAAGGGGGCCGAGCGGGCCTACGAGAAGGCTCTCAAGGTCAAAAAGGCCTTCATGCGCGAGAAAGAAAAGAAAATTCAGGAGGCCAAAGACGCCCTCCGTCAGCACGAGCGGGCGCAGTGGCAGGCCGAGATCGCCGACACGATGGAGCAGTTCGAAGTCTCGGGCCTCGACCAGACCCACGACGAAATGGTGCGGCGTCTCGACGAGGAGTCGGCCAAGAACGAGGCCCGGATGGAGATGGCGCTCGACTCGGTGGACACCGAGGCCCTTCAGATCGAAGAGGACGCCGAAGAGCTGCGTGCGCAGCAGGTTGTCGACGAGTTTAAGGCGGACATGGGCATGGCCGAGGCGGACGAGCCGCTGGGGCAAGAGTCCGTGGAGGAGGAGACGATCGACGTGCCCGAGGACGAAGAGATCGAAGAACCGTCGAAGACCATTGGGAAGCAGCGCAACAAATCCGAGTAGCCCTCCTCAGGGCGCGAATGGCTCCCTCCGACCGATCTTCGCACCTTGACCGTTGACACCGCCATGACCGACGAAGAATTTCAGCGGCTGAAGGAAACCGAGAAGAAGCACCTGCGGGCCAAGAAGCGGCTTCAGGCGACCCTCAAGCGACTGAAGCAGCGGAACGAGGTGCAGGGCGTCGTGCAGCGCATGAAGCAGGGCGCCCGGCGGCTGCTGGACGAAACCGAGTCGCTCGTGGATCGGCTGCGGCGGGCCGTGGCGGAGCGGAAGGCCCGGTTCGAGGTGGCCCTCGAGGATCCGGGCAGCGGAGGGGAGGACCTCCACGAGGCGGAAGAGACGCTTCGGGACGAGCGGGCCGAGCAGCTTGTTCGCGAGATGAAGCGGGACGCCGCCGATGCGTCGTCGGTCCGGCCCAGCACCACGTCGACGGGCGAGGAGGTGCCTGATTCGGAGACGGAGGCGGACGACGCCCAGTCGGAGGGGCCCGACAAGACGATCGGCCGCATGAACGATCGCCGTGCCGACGAGGCGTAGGGGAGCCCGCCGACCGCAACTGGCACCCCCGAGAGGAACAACACAACCCGACTGCTATGGCTGATGACATCAACTACACGACGGCGGCCCTCTTCAACACCTGGAATCTGGTGTTCTTGATTACGGTTGTGGTCGCGTCGGCGGGCCTCGGGGTGGTGGGGCTCGTGCCCGCCTGGCTTCCGGAGCTTCTCCTTCTGCTGGGCGGCGGGGTGGAGCTCGTGTACCTGGGGGTGATGCCACGGCACGAACGATTCCAGCGGTACGTCCGGGCCGAAAAGCGCTCTGAACGCCACCAGGCGCCGTCCCAGCGAGAGATCTTCAGTCAGCTCCGCAATCAGAGTCAGCGCCGCTACGCCAAGCTTCGGAAGCTCCGAGAACAGATCGAGACGAACTATCAGAAGCTCAGCTACACATTCCAGGGCATCCTGACCAGCCACGTCGAAAAGATCGACGGCCTGCTCGACTCGTACCTTGACCTGCTCCATCAACGGGAGCGGTACCGGGACTTCATGGACAGCGCCACCGAGACGCAGATTCTCGAATCGATCGAAGCGCTGAAGGAGGACATGGCCGACGACACCGAGCGGGTGCGGGCCGTGAAGCAGCGACGGTTGAAGGTGCTGAAGCGCCGGCTGGCGCGCCTCCGCAAGGCCCACGAAACCCTGGAGATCATTGGCGCGCAGCTCAGCACGATCGAGGACGTGGTGCGGTACATCCACGAGCAGTCGTGGACGCTGCAGAACCCCGAGGAAGTGACGGCGCAACTCGACACCCTGCTGCAGGAGGTAGAGGAGACGCAGAGCTCCATTCGCGA
>PXSZ01000011.1:0-22647 GCA_003023105.1 Bacteroidetes bacterium QH_10_64_37 | reverse complement strand
TAGCCGCGCGATGCGGGGGCCGCAGACTCTATTCCGGGCCCGCCCCCGCCGTCGAGCCGAGAGGGGGCTCCCCGCGGCGCCCGTAGGCGAGGATGAGTTTGAGGTGGGCGACGGTCGGGTCCACCAGGTCCAGCGACGCCAATCGTCCCTGCGGAGTTTCGGGGAGCTTCGGCGGGCTCACGCGTCCCATCCACAACTCCATCTTGTCCTCCAGGGCGTGGGGCCCCGGAAACTGACCGTCCGGCAGGTGGGTCGTGTAGAAGGCACGCTTCTCCTCAAGGCGGGCGTGCACCTCCTCCGCCATCCCCGAGAGCTCCGGGCGCTCCTCCGCCACCATTGCCTTGCCGAGGAGGTAGTTCCGGTACGTGAAGGGTAGGTCGAGGAGCGTCTCGATGATTGTGGGGGCGCGGTCGGGCGCATCGTCGAGGCCCACCTCGGCGGCCCGGGCCGTCGCCGTCGCGACGAGGCAGAGCGTCTCTTCGGCGACCACTTCGGGGTCGGCCCCCTCCAGGTCGCCGATGCTGTCGAGCACAGCGTGGGTCAGGTCCTGCGTGAGGCCGAGGGCGCCCACCGTGGCGAAAGAGATGAAGCGGGCCACGTGGCCAAGGGGGGCGTCGGGGTCGTCGGAAGACATGAGGGACGGCGGGACGAAAAGGAAAACCGCAGGTGAGCCGAACCGGAGTTAGGACTCAGCGAGGACGTTTTCGGGGGTGCTCTTCCAATTGCCACTCTGTCCCCCGGTCTTCGCACGCAGGTGCACGTCGCCGATGCGGATGTCTTTGGTGACCGACTTGCACATGTCATAGATCGTAAGGGCGGCTACGGAGACCGCCGTGAGGGCCTCCATCTCGACCCCCGTTACGCCGAAGGACTTGGTAAAGGCCCGAATGTCGATGGCGGGGGCGTCTTCGCTGAAGGTGAAGTCCACCTCCACGCCATTGATGGTGACATCGTGGCAGAGGGGGATGAGCTTATCGGTCTGTTTCGCCCCCATGATGCCAGCGATCTGGGCGGTGGTCAAGACATCGCCCTTTTCGATGTCGTGCTCCTGAACGCGCCGGAGCGCCTCCTCCCCCAGGTGAACCCGTCCGGCAGCGACGGCGGTGCGAGCGGAGTCCGACTTCTGAGACACGTCCATCATGCGGACGCCTCCTTCGGAATCGGGATGAGTAAGCGTAGAGGGATCAGCCATGGGTCGATTGGCGAAAGCGGAGGGAGTGCGCAAACGTGCGACGGACGGTAGAAGCCGTCAAGTCCGTCTGTTCGAATCGGGAGGGGGCCTCTTGGTTTCAAAATGAAGGGCGGGGCCTCGCTATTGTGCGTCCGGCCAGTCCGGCCGTGCATGCACCGGGGTTCCTCCCAGATAGGTCGCCATCACCTCCGTGTCGCGAAGTCGGCCGGGCGGCACGGTCATGAGGTCCTGGGACAATACGACGAAGTCGGCGCGTTTGCCTACGGATATGGAGCCTACCTCGTCCTCCTGAAACGCAGCGTAGGCGGCGCCCTGCGTGCAGGCGTGGAGGGCCGTGGTGCGGGCGAGCCGCTCATCGGGGCGTCCGCCTCCGTTGGGGGTCCCGTCGGCGTTCCGCTGCGTGACGGCGGCGTGAACACTCCGAACCGGGTCGGCGGGCTCGACCGGCGCGTCGGACCCGAACGCGAGTCGGGCGCCCGCGTCCCGCAGGCTCCGCCACGCGTAGGCATGGGGGAGCCGGTCCGGCCCAAGCCGTGCCGGGGCCCACTCCCTGTCGCTCGGCGCAAATGCCGGCTGCACGGAGGCGATCACGCCGAGGCGGCCGAAGCGCGGACGGTCCTCGGGAGCCACAACCTGGGCATGTTCGATGCGGGGGCGGCGCAGCGGACGGGCGCTCTCCCGGGCAACCTCCCGGTACGCGTCCAGCACCTGTCGGTTGGCCCGGTCGCCGATGGCGTGGGTGTTGACCTGAAACCCGCACTCGTGGGCCGTCCGCACGTGGTCGCGGAGCGCGTCGTCTTCGTGGAGGAGGAAGCCGCGCGTGCCCGTCGCGTCGGCGTAATCCGCGAGCAGGGCGGCCCCACGGCTGCCGAGCGCCCCGTCCGCAAAAAATTTGACCGACTCGACGTCGAGGCGCCCCGACGGGTGATGCAGGGGGCCTCGTTCGCAGAAGTGCTCCAGGGTGTCCCCGCGTCCGTCGATCATGGCGTACAGCCGAAGCGGAAACCGGTCCTCCTCGATGAACCTCTGGACTCGCCGGAGGATGGACAGGCCCACCCCGGCGTCGTGCAGGCTCGTGATGCCGCGTCGGGCGGTGTGGCGGAGGGCCGTAGCGAGGGCACACTCTCGTTGCGCCTCGTCGGGGGGCGGGATGTGGTCCGTGACGAGGGCCATCGCGGCGTCGATCAGCACCCCCGTGGGCGTGCCGGTCTCGTCGCGATGGATGTGCCCACCGTCCGGATCGCTCATCTCGCGGAGGCGGTCGAGGCCCACGGTGGCCTCCAGGGCCGCCGTGTTGGCCCATCCGGCGTGCACATCCGTGCGCGTGAGCCAGACGGGACGCTCGGGGAAGGCGGCATCCAGAGTGCCGCGGCCAGGAAAGCGGGCAGGGGTCCACTCGGTCTGATCCCAGCCGTGCCCGCGGAGCCAGGCGCCGTCGGGCAGGTCGTGGTCGGCCGCAAAGTCTCGAAGCTGCTCCACGACGCCGGTCGGCGACTGTGCGTCCGTGAGGTCGGCCCGGTGCAGGGAGAGGCCCAATTCCTGAAGGTGGGCGTGGGCGTCGATAAATCCGGGCACGACCGTGCAACCGCCCGCGTCGATTCGCGGGGCCTCGGGAAAGGCCGCCACCATCTCATCGGCGTTCCCAACGGCGACAAATCGGCCGTCGCGGACGGCGAGAGCCGTGGCGGTTGGGCACTGGTCGTCGACGGTGTAGATCTGCGCGTTGTGCAGGAGCAGGTCGGGGGAAGAGGGCATCGGACGCCGTGAATCAAACGAAAAGTCTTACGAAAGAACGGTACATCAAAATGGTACGGACTTCTGGAAGCGCTTTCTTGTAAAGAAGTAGTGACTGGAAGCGCTTTGCCCCGAATCGTGGTTTGATACTAATAGCTCTTTCATTCATCTATGGAGTCCCTTTACACGGATTGCTAAAAACTGCCGTTCGGCGCGGCTGCCGCCAATACGCGGTCCACATACGAAAAGGTGCACGACACGATCATGGGTCACTCCTCCCCACCCCCATCCCTCGTGCCATCCCCAACCCGTCCAGCACTTGGCCCCCGGCGAAGCCGATCGAACTGTGGTGTCGGCGTCCTCATGGACCTCGGCGGTGAGAAGAGCCACTCCATGATCGAGGAGGGCCTCAGGGTCCTCGAAAATCTCGATCACCGCGGCGCCCGGGGGGCCGAGCCCAATACGGGCGACGGCGCCGGGATTCTCATTCAGAAGCCGCACGGGTTTTTCCGGGATGTCGTTTCGGGACTCGGGGACGCGGACGCCTACGGTGTGGGGCAGCTTTTTCTCCCGCCCGACGAGGACATACAGTCCGCGCTCCGCGATTTCATTGATCGGCGCGTAGAGGCCGAGGGCTTCGAGACCATCGCCTGGCGCGACGTGCCCACGGACGCCTCGAACCTGGGGCCGACGGCCCGTGCCACCGAGCCCGACGTATGGCAGCTCTTCGTGCGGCCCGCCGAGCCGGTGTCGCCGGAGACCTTGGATGCGCGGCTCTACATCCTCCGCCGCCTCATCGAGAACGACGTGGCGGAGGGTCGACCCCCGGAGGACAGCGAGACGTTCTACGTCTGCTCGCTGGACCGGCGCAAGATCGTATACAAGGGGCTCCTCACCAACGCGCAGGTGCGTACCTACTACCCGGAGCTGTCCGACGAGCGCGTGCGGTCGACCCTTGCGCTGGTGCACTCCCGCTTCTCCACGAACACGCTGGGGGCGTGGCGCCTCGCACACCCGTACCGCAACATCATCCACAACGGCGAGGTCAACACCCTCCGCGGCAACCTGAACTGGATGCGGGCGCGGGAGCAGGATCTCCGGACCGACGTCTTCGGGACCGAGCTCGACCGCATCCGGCCCATCACCACCGAGGCGCAGAGCGACACGGCTGTCCTCGACAACGTGCTCGAACTGCTCGTGGAGAGCGGGCGGTCGCTGCCCCACGCCCTCCGCATGCTCATCCCCGAGGCGTGGAACAAGGACGACCAGATGGCCTCCGCCCGGCGGGCGTGGTACGACTACCACTCGACCCTCATCGAGCCCTGGGACGGGCCGCTCCTCGTCGCCTTCACCGATGGGGAAAGCATCGGCGCGGTGCTCGACCGCAACGGCCTGCGGCCCTGTCGCTACTGGGTGACGCACGACAATCGACTCGTGATGGCCAGTGAGGCAGGCGTCGTGGACCTGTCTCCCGAGCGGGTGGCGCGCAAGGACCGGCTCCAGCCCGGCCAGCTCTTCCTTGCCGATGCGGAGGAAGGACGCATCGCGCCGGAGGACGAAGTGTTCGATCGCCTCACGGACGAGAAGTACGCCCGCTGGCTCGACGAGCAGCGCACGCGGCTCCGGACCCTCGTGTCCGCCGATGCCTCCCGGGGCGAGCTCGTGCCGGAGGTGGACCTGCAGCTGAATGGGAACCCGCGTCCCGAAGGCCTTCGGGATCGCCAGCGCGCCTTTGGCTACACCCGGGAGCACGTCCGGCGTCTCATGCAGCCGATGGTGGAGGACGGCAAGGACCCGGTGGGGGCGATGGGCAACGACACTCCGCCCGCCGTCCTCTCGGATCAGAACAAGACCCTCTTCACCTACTTCAAGCAGCTCTTCGCCCAGGTTTCAAACCCGCCCCTCGACTACATCCGCGAGGAACTGGTCACCTCGCTTGAGCACCACATCGGGCGCGCAAACAACTTGCTGACGGAAGGCCCCGAGCACTGCCGGCAGCTGCAGCTCGACTCCCCCATTCTCAGCGATGCGGATCTGGAAGCCCTGCATAACATCGACACGAAGGGCCTCCAATCGTGTACGATCGACACCACCTTCGGGCGGGACACGAGTCTGGAGCAGGCTGTCGAGCGCGTTCGACGCGACGCCCGGCAGGCTGTCGACGACGGATGCGAGATCCTTTGTCTCTCCGATCGGGCGGTGGGGCGCGACCGCATTCCCCTCCCCAGTCTGCTCACTGTCGGTGCGGTGCACCACGATCTGATCCGCTCGGGGCAACGACCCCACGCTGGACTGGTGCTGGAGAGCGGGCAGCCCTGCACGGTGCATCACTTCTGTACGCTCCTCGGGTACGGGGCTGACGCCGTCCATCCGTACCTGGCCTACGCCACGGTCCGCGACCTCACCGACCGTAGCGACGAGGTCGCCGACCCCGCCACGGCCATCGAGCGCTACATCGGTGCCATCGAGCAGGGGCTCCTCAAAGTGATGGCCAAGATGGGCATCTCCACGCTGGAGAGCTACAAGGGCGCGCAGGTCTTCGAGGCCGTAGGGCTCGATTCCGACCTCGTCGAGAACTACTTCTTCGGCACCCCCTCCCGGATCGACGGGGCAGGCATTGAGGAGCTGGAGGCCGACGTGCGGAAACGGCATCGGGAGGCGTTCGACGTGACGATTCCGGGCTCGACCGACCTCGAAACGGGAGGGGAGCTCTACTGGCGGCGCGACGGGGAGCACCACCAGTGGAATCCGCAGACGATTGGCAAATTGCAGCACGCGGTGCGCCAAAACGACCGCGCGGCGTACGACGAGTTTGCGGCCCTCGTCAACGAGCAGTCGAACAGGCATCAGACGCTGCGCGGTCTGCTCGACTTCGACCCCGATCCCGACGAGGCAATTCCGCTCGGCGAGGTGGAGCCCGCCGAGTCCATCGTGCAGCGGTTCTTCACGTCGTCCATGTCGTTCGGATCGCTGAGCCCGGAGGCCCACGAGACGCTCGCCGTGGCCATGAACCGGATCGGCGGGAAGGCGAGCACCGGGGAGGGCGGCGAGCAGGTCGACCGCTTTGGCACCGAGCGCGAGTGCCGGATCAAGCAGGTGGCCAGCGGGCGGTTCGGCGTGACGAGCAGCTACCTGAAGAATGCCGATCACATTGAAATCAAGATGGCACAGGGCTCGAAGCCGGGGGAGGGCGGGCACCTGCCGGGCGAGAAGGTGAATGCCCTCATTGCCAAGACGCGCTACACCACGCCGGGCGTGTCGCTCATCTCCCCGCCCCCGCACCACGACATCTACTCGATCGAGGACCTCGCGCAGCTCATCCACGACCTGAAGAGTGCCAATCCGGAGGCCGACGTGCACGTGAAACTCGTGGCGGCGGCCGGCATCGGGGTGATTGCCGCGGGGGTGGCCAAGGCCAAGGCCGACGCGGTGCTCATCAGTGGGCAGTCCGGCGGCACAGGGGCCTCGCCGAAGACCTCGATCAAGTCGGCGGGCCTGCCGTGGGAGCTGGGCGTGTCCGAGGCGCAGCAGGTGCTTCTGGAGAACGATCTCCGCTCCCGCATCCGCATGCGCGTGGACGGCGGTCTCAAGACGGGGCGCGACGTGGCCGTGGCGGCGCTGCTGGGCGGGGAGGAGTACGGGTTCGGCACCGGGGCGCTCGTGTGTCTGGGCTGTATCATGCTGCGCAAGTGTCACTGCAACACCTGCTCGGTGGGCATCGCCACGCAGGATCCGGAGCTGCGCAAGAAGTTTGTGGGCGAGCCGGAGCATGTGATGAACTACATGCACTTCGTGGCCCAGGAGCTGCGCGAGATCATGGCCGCCCTCGGGGTCCGCACCGTCGACGAGATGATCGGCCGCACCGACAAGCTTCAACAGATCGACACCGATCATCCCAGGGCCCGCCGGTTGGACCTCGGATCTGTCTTGCATCGTCCGGCCAGCGACGACGACCCGCGGAAGACGATGGAGCAGGACCACGGCATCGACGAGAAGCTCGATCACATGCTCATCGACGAGGCGCGTCCGGCCCTGGAGGAGCAGGCGCCCGTCCACCTCCGCCATGACATCCACAATCGGGACCGCGCGGTTGGCGCCATGCTCAGCTCGGAAGTTACCGGCCGCCACGGGGCCGAGGGGCTCCCGGACGACACGATCTGGGTCGATTTCGAGGGGGTGGCCGGGCAGAGCTTCGGTGCGTTTCTGGCTTCGGGCGTCACGCTACGGCTCGACGGGGAGGCCAACGACTACGTGGGCAAGGGCCTCTCGGGGGGACACCTCATCCTCCGCACCCCCGAGACCGCCGGCTATAGGGCCGACGAGAACATCCTCCTCGGCAACGTGGCGCTTTACGGCGCCACCCGCGGCGAGGCGTATTTCAACGGACAGGCCGGGGAGCGCTTTGCAGTGCGCAATTCCGGCGTGCAGGCGGTGGTGGAGGGGGTGGGCGACCACGGCTGCGAGTACATGACCGGCGGCGTGGTGGTCGTGCTCGGTGATACCGGCCGCAACTTCGGCGCCGGCATGAGCGGGGGGGAGGCCTACGTGCTGGACGAGGAGGGCACGTTCGGGCAGAACGTAAACCGCGACATGGTTCGCGTGGAGCCCCTCGCGGACGAGCGAGACCGTCGGCTCGTGCGCCGCCTCGTGGAGACCCACCTCCATCACACCGGCAGCGCCAAGGCCGAGCGCGTGCTGGCCGACTGGAATCAGCTCGTCGACCGGTTTTACAAAGTCATGCCCGAGGCCTTCGCCCAGCAGGTAGAGGCGTACCTTCAGGAGGGCGAAGACATCCGTCCGCCGGTTCCCCCATCGCCAGAAGAGCCGATCCCCGTTGCCGCCTGATCTCGTGCGTATTGCGTATTTCGTATTGCGTCGGTCGAAGTATACTTACGCAATGCGCATTACGCAATACTTCTCTCACGGAGAAGGCAAAATTCTGCGGTTTCCGCTCCCTCTGATCGAGCCGTCATTCCCCACCGTTCCCGCCACTCCCTATGCCCCGCGAACACCATCCGGACGGCTATCTGAATCATGCCCGTCGGCCCATCGGCAAGCGAACCCCGAACGAACGCACGGCCGACTTCGAGGAGATCTGGGCGCCGTCGTGGAGTTCCGAGGCCCTACAGGACCAGGGCGAGCGCTGTGCCGACTGCGGGGTGCCCACCTGCATGAGCGGCTGTCCTATCGGCAACCGCATCCCCGAGTGGAACGACCTCGTCCACCGCGGCGACTGGAAAGCGGCCCTGGAGCAGCTCCACGCCACGAACAACTTCCCCGAGTTTACCGGCTACACGTGCCCGGCCCCGTGCGAGGACGCATGTGTCCTGGCCGTCAACGACGACGCGGTGGCCATCAAAAGCATCGAGCGCGCCGTCGTGGACAAAGGTTGGGAGGAGGGGTGGATTCGGCCGGAGCCGCCCGCCGAGCGCACTGATTTTCGGGTGGCCGTGGTGGGAAGCGGCCCTGCGGGACTCGCCGCAGCGCAGCAGCTCAACCGCGCCGGACATCGCGTGACGGTCTACGAGCGGGATGATGCCATCGGCGGGCTCATGACGTACGGCATTCCGGACTTCAAATTTGCGCGGCACCGCGTCGAACGCCGCGTCGATCAGCTCCAACGAGAGGGCATCCAGTTCGTGACGGACACGGAAGTGGGGCCGGACCTCTCGCCCGACCGGCTCCGGGCCGGTCATGACGCCATTTGCCTCGCCCTCGGCGCCCAGCAGCACCGTGAACTTCCCGTCCCCGGAACGGATCTAGACGGGGTGCTGCCCGCGATGGACTACCTCACGCAGGAGAACCGGCGTCAGCGGGGACAGCTGGTGCACGGCGGCGTCACGGCGACAGGCAAGAACGTTGTCGTCCTTGGGGGCGGCGACACCGGTGCCGACTGCGTGGCCACCGCCCAGCGGCAGGGCGCCGCGCAGGTCGTGCAGATCGGCATCAACGAGAGGCTCTCGTCCGAACGCCCGGCAGACAATCCCTGGCCGGAGACCGCGCAGATCTACAAGAAGACCTACGCGCAGGAGGAGGGAGGGACGGAAGAGTTTGCGGTCAACACTCAGGAACTCGTGGATCTTGGCGGTGACGGCCAAGTGGACGAACTGCGGGGCGAGCGGGTGGAGTGGGCGTACGAGAATGGCCGCCGTACCGATAAGACGGTGCTCAACTCCGATCTCCGCATCTCGGCGGACTTAGTGCTCGTCGCCATCGGTTTCACCGGGCCCGAGAGCAACCCCTTTGCGCCACTCGGTGTCCGGCAGAACGACGACGGCACGTTCGCGACCGACGACCGCCTCATGACCGACGTGGACGGCATTTTCGCCGCAGGGGATGCGCGGATGGGCGCGTCGCTCGTGGTATGGGCCATTGGGGAAGGGCGCGACGCGGCCCGCCAGATCGACCGCTACCTCACTGGCGAGTCGCATCTGCCGGCGAGCCTCCAGACGCACAACCCGCCGCTGGCGCGGCGTTAAGGATGGATGTATGGAAGAATGGAGGTTTGGAAGTGTGCGCGTCCATACGTCCATACATCCTCATTTCCATACCTAATCGGCCCGGCGCTCCACCCACAGCGTCACGGGTCCGTCGTTCGTGAGGTGCACGTCCATCAGCGCCCCAAACGTGCCCGTCGGCACTGTGCGGCCCAGGTGCTGCTCCAACTCATTGACGAAGTGCTCGTAGAGCCGGTCGGCCCGGTCGGGTGGGGCGGCCTCGGTAAAGGAGGGACGGTTGCCCTTGCTCGTGTCGCCGCACAGTGTAAATTGCGGCACCACGAGCGCCTCGCCCCCGGTGTCGAGCAGCGACTCGTCCATCTTGCCGTCGGCGTCGAGAAAGACGCGCAGGTGGGCGCACTTCGCAGCGCACCATTCACTTTCTGCCGTTGTGTCGTCCTCGTGGACGCCGAGCAGGATGAGCAGGCCGTCGTCGATGGCACCGACCGTCTCGCCGTCGATATCAACGGCGGCGTCGGAGACGCGCTGAACAAGAGCGACCATGGAAGAGGGGGATTGGATGGAGGAAGCGCAGGCCACGAAATGCGACGCCCGCGATGGCTAAAAGTTCGGGGGAATGCGCAACCAGAATGAACAACGGATCCGGAGCCCCGGTTCAGGAAACGGCCGTTGTTCTCGTATTGGTACGGTGCCCGAACTTGCGCATGCGCTTCTCTCTTTTCAGCCTTGTTCTGACAGCGTTCGTCGGCCTCCTCCTCGTTGGGGCGTGCAGCAGCCCGCCCACGCTGCGGACGCAGTCCCTGTCGCAGGCCCCGTCCGTCGACGGGACGCTCTCGGAGTGGGACGGTGGTCTCACCCGTCTCGGCGACCGCTCCGTCTCGATGAGCGCGGCCCCCACCGACAGTCTCCTGTACTTGGCCGTCGTGATTTCGGACCAGTCCCTCGTCCGCTCGGTGGCAGAGAAGGGACTCGTCGTGTGGGTGGACCCGACGGGCAAACAGCAGCACACCTATGGGGTGCAGTATCCGATTGCTCTTCGGGCGCAGCGGGCAGCCCAGAAGACGGCCGACGCTCCTGCGCCAGGGGCCTCTGGGCGTTCCGCTACGCTTGAACAGCTGTTTCCGTCGGACCTCGCCGTCATCCGGAACGACACGATCCGACACCGAATGCCCAGTCGCCTCTCGTCGGCCCTGCAGGCCCGCGCGACCCTCAACACTGGATCCCTGATCTACGAGATCGCCATTCCGGTCAATCCGACTGCGGCCAATTCCTCGACGGACGGCTGGAAGCACGGTCTCCGCACGCCGCTGGGCCGCGCAATTGCCATCGGGTTGGAGACGCCGGAGTCGGGAGACGAGTCCGGGATTCAGGACCGCCCCGGAGGAATTCCGTCGGTCACGGGGCAGGGGCGGCGAGGGCGATCCCGGCGCGGACGACGCGGTCGACGGCAGAGGCGACAGAACAATCCGTCTCCAGACCGTCCCACCCTCAATCTGTGGACGAACGTCGTGTCGGCCCCCTCGCCATGAGGGGCAGGAAGCGAGTCCCTCGGGTTTGATTGCGGTGGTGCTGATCGTGGGGATTTCGCTGGTCGAGACCGGGGAGAGAGGCCCCTGGATGCGTACAAGTCGGCGACGTGGAGCGGAACCCGGTGTTCACGGTGGCGGCGTTCGGGATTTTGCTGTGCGGTTCTTTCGGGTACAAACTCATTCCGCCGTCGCAGGTTAGACTATACGCTGTCTGAGTCTTCTCTTCTGGCCTACGTTTCTCAGCGGTTGGATGATTTTTCCCCCGTCTGTCTGGATCGTTGGCATTGTCCTGATTGCGGTCGTAGGCGTTCTGTATAAACATTATCTGCATCCCGCCCGGCGAAGGGAGCGCCGTGTCCTCCGTGCCTGCGAAAAGGCTTTTGCGGAGGGAGAGTATCGACTAACCCGCATACGCACTCTACCCAAAGAGCCCTCGGCCTTGGACATCGCCCCCCAACTGTTCGGCCTTCCGGACATTCCGCGCTACTTCACCTACAACATCGAGACGATCGAAGACGTGGAACCGGACTTTTCGGATTTGAGCCGTCGGGAGATTGGGTTCGTCCGCCGCTACCTCCGCCGCAGCCCGGGTCCGAGGATCCATCATGGAAAAAAAGTGCTCCGACCGGAGGGAAAACGAGTCTCTACCCATCGGAGACAGTCGGCGCAGGGAATCGTCCCTGGAGAGTAGTTCCTCACGCTGGGGGCAACTCTGAGGGTCTGATCGTCTCTCGTTGCAACGCTCCAGGTGAGATTAGACCAGCCGATTGGCGGCGCGGGTGCCGTTCTCGAGATGGCTCGTGTCGTTCCGGAGGGGGATCGTCCACGTGCCGTCCTGCTGTACCCCCTTCGTGAGGCTGGCGAGCGGGCACCCGGAGTCCGGCACGTCCGTGCCCACGAGGCCGCGGAGGACCCCCAGCACCGTGATGCCGTGCCCCACTAGAAGCAGCGTCTCGCCCGCAAATCGATCGGCCAGGCACTGACCGGTGGCCCCGAGGCGGGCCAGGGCTCGGTGTTTGGATTCTGGATAGGTGGGCTGCCGACAGGGCCCGTCTGGCTGCTGAAGGACGAGGCGCTCAAACTGGGCGGCAAGGGTGGAAGGGGCGAGCGTGTTCGGGGCCGTCTCGAACCAGTCGTCGTTGAGCCATTCCCCGAGGCCCGGCTCCACCACGATTGGGTCGTCCGTCGCGTCGGCGACGTGGTGCGCCGTTTCAACAGCGCGCAAGAACGGGGACGACACGATTCGGTCGACGCCGAGGCCGGCCACGCGGCGGCCCAACTGCTTCGCCTGCTCCACGCCGTCGTCGGAGAGGCCGGGATCGTGCGGACGGTCGGCCGTGGCGGCCCAGTCGGGATCGGCAAAATCCTGGCGGTTGGCGTGGCGAGCAAGCCAGAGGGTCTGCATGAAAAACACAGGGCTGCGTGTTTGAAACGAACGCCAATTGGAGGGGCGTCGGGGGGAGGGAAGGGGACCACCGAACATCCATTCCGCCACTCAATTTATCGCTTCCGCCGTACTCTCATGGTCTTCCCGTACTGCCCGTTCCGTCCATGTCCGCCCGTGCATTGGTGTTCGTCGCGTGTTCCCTTCTTCTCGTCGTCGGGGGGTGCAGCAACGGAGTGGAGGAACCCGGAGACGATCCGGAGGGGAGAGAAGCACACGCTCCGGTCGACGGCCACGCCGCGCAGCCCGCTCGCATCTATGTAGACGAGGACGCCGACGACTGGGACGGGCTCTCGGTCCGACACGCCGATGCCGACGACGCAGACGGCCTGGACATCGAGCGCCTGTGGACGGCCCACACCGAGCAGCACCTCTTTCTCCAGCTCGAGCTCGGGCAGGCCATCAATCTGCAGGAAGACAACAACCTCACCCTTTACCTCGACACGGACGACGATCCGACCACGGGGAAGCAGGCCCTGGGCCTCGGCGCGGAGGTGTCGTGGACGTTTGGAGAGCGCTCCGGGCAGGTGTTTCGCAACGACGGCTCCGAGGAGATAAACCACGCCGCCATCGGGCTCACCTCGTTGCCCACGGTACAGGCCGACACGTTTGAGATTGCCCTCGACCGCTCGGCGAGCCCCGGGGGCGTACCGCTGTTTCAGGGGGACAGCCTCCGGATCGCCCTGTCGACCGACGGGGACCGCCTCCCGGATGCCGATGGGGGGCTCGGATACCTGCTGTCGGAGGCCGAGACGACGCTGGAGGCGCCGTCCATCAAGCAGCCGCAGGCGTCGGCAGTGCGGCTGGTCTCGTACAATTCGGTGAACAACTTTGATCGCGGACGGAGCGCGATTTTCGTAGACGATCGCCAGCCGAGCTTCCGCCGCATTTTTGGGGCCGTGGGGCCGGACATTGTCGCTTTTCAGGAGATCTACGAGCAGACCGAAGCGCAGACGGAAGAGGTTGCCGAGGATGAGCTGGGACTGTCGGCCGAGTGGGAGTGGGCGAAAAAAGGGCGCGACCTCGTTCTCGGCAGCCGCTATCCGATTCTCGACACGCACGCCATCCCGGGCTACGAGGACTACCAGAGCGGAGCCTTTCTCCTCGACGCCGAGGAGGCCCTGGGCAGCCGGCTGGTGGTGGTGAACATGCACCCGCCCTGCTGCAACTACGGTCCCGAAGAGGGGGAGCCCTCCAGCAATGCGCAGCGCCAGCAGGTGGTGGACGGCGTGGTCGCCTTTCTTCGAGATCTCAAGCAGGGCGACGGCCCTTTTGAGGTCGTCTCCGAGACGCCGGTCGTCGTCCTCGGCGACATGAACTTCGTGGGGACGGCGCAACAGCGCCGGACGCTGCGCACCGGCGAGATTGTCAACACCGGCCGCTTCGGCCCTCCTGCGGCGCCGGACTGGGACGGCTCGCCGCTGCTCGATGCAAAGCCGCGCCAGGTTGCCTCGCCGATGCACACCACCTGGATCGACGCTGAGAGCTCCTTTCCGCCGGGCCGTCTCGACTACGCGTACGTGACGGACAGTGTGCTGGAGGTGGTCCACGAGTTTGTGCTGTACACCCCGGTGCTGCCGAAGAAGACGCTCACGACGCACGGCCTGCGGGAAAACGACACGGTGAATGCGTCCGACCATCTGCCGGTCGTAGTCGACGTGACGCCGCGGTAGCGTGGGAGTGCGGGGGCGGTTGGGCGTGGGGCCTGTTCTCCGCGTGAGGCGCGCCGCAAACTGCTCCACAAAGCCGGGGTCGACCGCCCCCCACTCGGGGTCGTCGATCCGGTCGAGCAGATCTCGCAGTGCAGGGTCCTGCAGGTCGACCGTGCCGTGCTGTTCGTAGTAGGCGAGAATCGCGTACTACACGGCCTCGTTTCCGAACTCGTCTTTTCCGAAGGGCATGGTCTGAACTCGGCGGGCGAGAGCGCCCCGGATCCAAAGGTCGTTGCGAAGGCGGACGTGGGGGCCTCCCGCGCCTCTTCCTGGTCTTTTTCCTGGTCTTTCTGAAGACAGCAGTATTTGTATTTGATCCCGCTTCAGCAGGGACAGGGATCACAGCGACCGACTTCTCTCATGATGCGTGCAGGTGCTCGGTGAAATGGGAAGGGACGCTGGAATAAACTCTACCCGCAAAACGAGTCAAATGGTTCGGGGGCAAGGGGACTCCGGAACGCAGATCCCCCGGAGGCGTGGGAATGCCGGTCATTTTTTCCGATCTCACGATTGCCATCCCCCGTCCACGCGTATGGCTCACAATGTTGCCTTCCAGGGAGAGCCCGGCGCCTTTAGCGAAGAGGCGATCCGGTGCGTCTTTGAGGATGAGGATCCCTATCCTTGCGCGACGTTCGAAGACGTCTTTGAGGCCGTCGAGGAAGGCGCGGTGGACCGGGCGGTGGTACCTATCGAGAACGCCGTCTACGGCAGCGTGCGGGTGAACTACGACCACCTCCGCACCCATGCCGTGACGATCGTCGGCGAGCTCCAGCTGCGCATCCACCACTGCCTGATGGCGCCCGAGGGAACTGTAATCGACGACCTGGCGGTCGTGCGCTCCCACCAGCAGGCGCTGGGGCAGTGTCGGGACTGGCTGCGCGCCCACATTCCCGAGGCCACCCCGGAGGCCACGCCGGACACGGCGGGGGCGGCCCGGGCCGTGGCGGCGGCGGGTGACCCTACGGTGGCGGCGGTCGCCTCGCGCCGGGCCGCCGAGCGGTACGGCCTTGAGGTTCTGGCGGACGGCCTGCAGGACGACGCGCAGAACTTCACCCGGTTTCTCGTGCTGGCACGCGAGGACGCGAACGCGGCGTCGGTCGGCACAGGCCCCCCCAAAACGTCTCTCGCCTTCGTTCTGCAGGAGAACGTGCCGGGGGCGCTCTTCAAGAGCCTCGCCGTCTTCGCCCTTCGAGAACTGGATCTCGCCAAGATCGAAAGCCGACCGCTGGTGGGCCATCCGGGTCGCTACCGGTTCTATCTCGACGTGCACGGGGCGGTGACGGACGAACCGGTGGCGCGGGCGCTCAATCACCTCCGGGAAATTACGATGGAGCTTCAGGTGCTCGGGGCGTACCCCCGAGGGGCAACGTATCCGGAAGGGGGCGTTGAGCATTGTGCTTGAGCGCTGAGTCCTTTGCGCTAGCTACCGGGCAGTTGAGGGAGCCCTGCTTCCATTCGGGAGCAAAAATCTCCGTCCCCTGCAGCCCAGAAAATTCCCCCCTGCGCCCCCCACGCTCCCACCTCTACGAGTTGCCCTTTCCGGGAGAGTCTTCGTAGGTTCTCTACGCATCCTCGTATTCTTTCAGTCATCGGGCCGGACCGCCTCTGTGCTGCCGTATTCCGTTCGGGAAGGAGTTGCCAATCTTCGTCGCGCCAAATTCTCTGCCGTCGCGTCCACGAGCGCCATTGCGGTCGCACTCGTGCTCGTCGGGGTCTTTGGAATCGTCGGGTACGAGGCCTCGGTC
Organism: Bacteroidetes bacterium QH_10_64_37; assembly: GCA_003023105.1. The sequence goes on along the minus strand of PXSZ01000011.1, from coordinate 6,833 downwards.
GTGTCGGACATGCTGCGCGAGCAGGCCGGTCAGATGGAGGTCTTCATTGAGCAGGACGCGAGCGAGCAGGTGCAGGAGGCCTTGCACGCCCGGATTCAAACGATTCAAGGAATTGCCCAGACCGAGTTCGTGTCTCACGAGGAAGCGGCCAAGATCTTTCGGCGGGAGTTTGGGGAAGGGGCGTCCGCCTTCGAGGATCCCACCTTTCTCCCGGCGTCGATCAAGATCGAGATGAAACCGACCCACACCCACCCGGACAGCATGGCCCGCACGGCCAACGTCATTGGGGAATGGCGCGGGGTGGACGATGTCGTTCTCAATCAGGAGCTGCTCGTGCGCGTGGCCCAGAACCGTCGGCTCATCAACGCCGTCGGGATTGCACTGGGCGGCATCGTCGTGCTCGCGGCCGTCTTTCTCGTGGCCAACACCATCCGCCTCACCATTTACGCCCGGCGCCTGCTCATTCGGACGATGAAGCTGGTGGGGGCCACGGACCGGTTTGTGCGCCGTCCGTTTCTGGTAGAAGGAATCGTGCAGGGCTTTCTCGGGGGAACGATTGCGGGGGGCGTCGTGTGGGGGCTCTACCGAGTGTTTTTCCAGCAAATCGATCAGGCGCCCCTGCCGCTCCGCGCCGAGCTCTTTCTCCTCGGAGGCCTCATTGGCGGCGGCGTGTTGCTCGGGTGGATCGGGTCCTACTTCGCCGCGCGTCGGTTTATCCAAAACATCAAGCTTCATTGACGGGGCAGTTCCGTTTCTCCAATTCCCTTCACTGTCGTCAATCGGTGTCATGCCTATCTCTCGGTTGCTCATTGTCTCATTGCTCGCGCTCAGTTTGGGCGGGCTGCTCTCGGCGTGTCAGGACTCCGAGGAGACCGGCGTGGCCCGGACGGAGGAAGGGGTGTTGCGGCCTGGGTCTGTGGTTGTCACGGACACAGCGACTCGGGCCGTGGCCCCGAGCGAGCGACCCCTCGTGCTGGAGGGCCTGCGCGGCTCGGTGCACTTGACAGGGACCGACCAGTCGACCGCGGACCCGTCCTTCGTCCTCCGCGGCCGGGGAGACACCCGGGAGGCGGGCCAGTCAGTCCTGGAGGGCATTTCGATTACGGAAAGCGGCACGGACGCCGAATACACCTACGCCCTGTCGGCGGAGCAAGAAGACCGCGCCGCCGTGGACATTCGGGGACAGGTGCCTCGCCAAGCCACGCTCCGGATCGATCGGCTGAGTGGACCGGTCCGCATCGACAGCGTGGAGGGCGCGCTCACCATCGATAACCAGCACGGGAACGTTCATGTGCAGGGCGCCGCCGCTCCCGTAGAGGTCACCATCACGAACGGCAACGTGCAAGTCGATTTTCAATCCGTTCCGGCGGAGGAGCCCATTCTGCTCGAAACGTCCAACGGCGACATTCGCCTCGGCCTTGCGACGGGCGCGTCGGCCCAGATCGACGCTCAGACGGACGTGGGCACCATTCGGACGCAGGGCCTGTCGTTCACCAACGAACAGTTCGCTCTCGTCAACGCCGGGGCGCGCTACGAGGCGCAGCTGGGGGAGGGGGGACCTACCATCGAGCTGCGGACCCAGAACGGATCCATCACCATCCGGGCCGTCTCCCGCGCTCGCACCGACACGACCGAGGCGGGGCAGCGCCCAGCGCCGACGGTTCCCTCGTCGGACACGACCCTCCCCTCGCGCACAGTCCCTGATACGCAGGGCACAGATGCGCAGGGCGAAGATACGGTCGCCACGGACACGAGCATCACGGTTCAGGATACGGTTTCGACAAACCGGTAGCTACGCCCACTACGATCTCGACTCCGCGTCAGGGCGTCGACACGGGGGGAAGCTGAGTGTCGTAGGTGTTGTTGGTTTCTTCGATAATGGCATTGGTCACCAATCGGTGGGCAGCCGCGCTCGGGTGAATGCCGTCGAGGCTGAACAGGGGGCCGAAGGGCTGATCGGTGCTCCAGGGGGTGTTAGGATTCTCGAATAGTTCCGGAAAGGCCGGGATCTGGTCGCTGTTGTTCTGAAAGAGAGCGTTCGGGTTCACGTACCCGTAGTCGTCGCTGACCTGGTTTCGAATAAACTGGTTGTACGCTGACACCCGGTCTTGCAGGAGCCCAATCTCCTGCGGGACGAGGAGGGAGATTGCTTCGATCTCCTCGCTAATTTGGTCCAAGATCTGGTCTTCGAGGTTGTCGGACACGCTCTGGCGGATGACCTCTTCGACGGTTCGGTCTTCGGAGCAATCCAGCGTAATCGTCTGAGAGAATCCGAGCTCATTCAACCCAATGGCCGCCTGCAGCAGCGCCGCGCCGTGCTGAAAGGGCACCAGCGCTGCTCCTGAACCGGAGAGCGCGCAGGACTGCGTCTCGATGTTTGGCGGAAGGGCTCCCGCCGCCTGACCGGCTGAGATTGCCCGACGATACGCCGCGCCTCGGGAGAAGTGGGGGATGAGGGTCACGTCCGCGATCCCCACGAACACGGCCCCTTCCAGGCTTCCGATAGACTGCACTTCGCTCAGCATTTGGGAGTATCGTGACTCAAAGGCGCCGGGCGGCGTCACGAGGGACGGATCCCCCGCGAGAGCGCCCCGAAGCACGTCGTTATTTCCAACCCAGGCCGTCAGGAAGGTCGGGTTTACCTGCTTGGCCGCCTCGATCTGTGTTCGTCCGCCAAGGATAAGTTGGGTGAGTACATTCGGGTTTGAAGCAGGACGCTGGTTGCTGAAAACATCGACGACCGCCGCATTGGGAACCGCTACGTTGTTCGGCAGGGAGGCCACGGATTGCTCGCGAAGTGCACAGGATACGTCCGCGATCCGTTGGGGCGGAAAAAGTTGAGTCAGCGGCGGGGGACACCCTGGAGCTGCCAAGTCCGGAACCGTGAAGGGGGTATTCATCTGCTCGGCGAGCAGTACCGCATAGGATTCCTGCTGCGTGTTGTTGTTGATTCCGCTCGACTGAAACCCGGCCGTGATGCTGTTGCCGAGGGCCGCGTAGCTGTTGAACAGGTCATTTTGGATCTCCGGGGCCATGAGCAATTCGTCGCTGCACCCCGAGAGCAAAGGCAGGGTGAGGACGAGCAGCAAGAAGACCCCGACGGAGAGGGAGCGGGGGGGACGAAGGGACTTCATCGTGGACTAAAGGTGCAGTGTGAGGGTTGCGCCGAAGAGATTGGCGCCGAAGCTGTAGACGCCCTGATTGAGATCCGTCGAGAGGGGCTGGCCGGGGAGAGGACCTCGCACCCGGCCCCGCCGGTCATTCTGCAGAAGCAGCTGGTACGACACGTTGAGCTCGGCCTGCTCGACCGGCCGCCAGCCTACCCCGACCGTGAACTGGTTGCGGGCTGCCTCCGGCAGCAGCGGTGTCACCCCCTCGTCCGGTGCGGCGGCGGTGTTGTGGAGGTAGCCAAGGCGGGCCGTGAGTTGCTCGATGACGTCGTACTGCGCGCCGAGGCGGACGGCGTGCGTGCTGCCGTAGTTTTGCTCGCGGACGCGCTCCCCAAGGGCTTCGAACTCAAGGGGAATCTGATCGAAGGCTGACCAGCCGGTGAGCTGATAGTCGGCGAGGAGCTTCAGTTTTTCGGTCGCCCGAACACTGATCCCGGCCACCAGCTGAAAGGGAAAGGTGATCTCCGTTTCGACCGTCTGGGAACTGAGGGCGCCGTCCTCGCCGACGAGCTGCGAGTACTGGTCGAGCACTCCGTTGCTGTCGAACTGGCCGGCGAGCAGGAGGTCAGCCGGCGTGGAATCCGGAGTTCCGTCCCCGTCCAGGTCTTGCGCGAGCGGACTGGAAGCGGGAAAGATGAGTCCCGTCTGGAGCTGCGTGAACTCGGCGTTGCCCTCGTACGAAATCGTAATGGGCGTCGTAAACCGAACCCCGACGGACAGGCGATCGGTCGCCCGGAATGAGACGCCGACGTTGGCCCCGTAGCCAATCTCGTTGCTTGCCTCCAGCCCCACCCGGGCAAACGCCGTGTGGAAGGGAACGCCCAGCTTGCCGAACGTTGGTCCGGCGGGCGTCGTCTGCTGCGAGAGGTCCAGCAGCTGCCGCAGCTCCACGGACGAGAAGGCCACAATTGGGCCCGCCCCCACGCGCAGCTTCGGGGTAATCTGGTAGGCGACCGTCGGCTGCACGTAAATGTTCTGAATTCGGCTCTTGAACCCCTCGAACGCCCCGTCGAAGTAGGATCCGTCCGGGAATTGCACGGGCCAGTTCGTCTCCAGGCCGTAGGGAACGTACAGCCCGAGCCCGACCCCGAGCCGCTCGGTCAGTCCGTATGTGAGGTAGCCATGGGGGACGGGGATGGGGTCGTTCTGGAGATCGACCTTCACGCCCGTGTAGGGTGGCCGGGCGGTGTGGTCGTACGTAAATTCTCCACGAGCGTCGATCACCGTTGCCCCGAGCGATGCAGTAACCCCCTCAGCGTCAGCGACGTGGGCGGGGTTGAAGTAGATGGAGGACCCGTCGCCGCAGCCGTCCGCCACAGCTGCGCCGGCCCGGGCCATGGCACATGTGCCCTGCTCGTAGACGCCGAAGCCCTGCGCGTGAGCTAAGGACGGCGGCCAGAGTCCGGCGGCAACAGTCACCAACACAGGAAGCAGGAGGGAGGGGATGAGGCGGAAGGGAGGGGAGGAGTGTCGCATGAAGGAGGAAACTGGGACAACGGAGGCGAGCCGGAGGCTTCAAGATCCGGTAAAGAATGTATTAGTGGAGCTGACAACATTCAATGCTATTGGAAGGCAGCGCAATCGTATCGTACCGATGGCGGCCTGTTCTCATCGTTCTACAGGGGCAGAAATTCAGCCGCAACGAAAATGGGCGCACCCCGACCGACGGTTGTCGGGATGCGCCCGAGTCGTCCATTGCAGAAATGGACGGAGGAAGTCGTATCAGTGTTAATCGGTATGCGGCTGGAGGTCTTGCCGACTGTGGCGCTGGCGAAGCTTCCGGAGGGCCTTCTCTTTGATCTGGCGGACGCGCTCCCGCGTGAGGTCGAAACGCTTGCCGATCTCCTCGAGCGTCAGCGGATGTTCGCGCCCGATGCCGAAGTAGAGACGCGTAATTTCGGCCTCGCGGTCGTGCAGGGCGCTGAGGGCCCGCTCGATGTCGATCTTAACCGACTCGGAGAGCATCTCTTCGTCCGGCGGATCGTTCTCCTCGTCCGGTAGCACGTCGAGGAGGCTGTTGTCATCTTCCTCGTTGAAGGGCGCGTCCATCGAGAGGTGGCGGCTGGTGTGCTTCATCGCCTCGCGCACCTTCTTGACGTCGATCTCGAGCTCCTCGGCCAGCTCCTCGATGTTGGGCTTGCGGTCGAGGTCCTGCTGGAGGCGGGCGCTGGCCTTGCGGATCTTCGAGATGGTGCCGATGCGGTTGAGGGGAAGGCGCACCACGCGGCTCTGCTCGGCGAGGGCCTGCAGGATGGCCTGCCGAATCCACCAGACGGCATAGGAGATAAACTTGAAGCCGCGCGTCTCGTCGAACCGCTTGGCCGCCTTGATGAGGCCGTAATTGCCCTCGTTGATCAGGTCGGCAAGCGACAGGCCCTGTCCCTGGTACTTCTTCGCGACCGACACCACGAAGCGCAGGTTGGCTCGGCACAGCTGGTGGAGGGCCTCCTCGTCCCCGTCCTCGATGCGTCGTGCCAGCTCCACCTCCTCCTCCGGCTCCAGGAGATCAATCTTCCCGATTTCCTGGAGGTACTGGTCCAGCATTCGTTGTTCGCGAGAAACTTGCATACGGTCCTATCGGGTTGTGGGGGATGAGCGATGGTGATGAGAATGGCAGCAGCGGCGCCCCTGCAGTCGTCGGGGCTCCGGTCAGGAGGAATGCGCTCGAAACCGGGATGAGAAGGGACCCGAGCTCACCCGGCATTGAGCCGGCGAAGGAGCCGATTTGTGTTCCGCGAACTCATCACGAGCGACAAAAGCGGTTGTTCCAGATGATGAAGCGGGGGGAGTAGCCCTGTAGACCTCAGCGGTTCCGCTCGGCGGCGGCGAGCACCCCGTCGGCAACGTCCCGGGTGTCACTCATGCGCGGCACCTTGGTCTGCCCGCTGATCTCGTCCTCGGTAGCCTGCAGCCAGTCGTAGAAGGCGCCGGGGGGGAGGGCCGACACGCGCGGGCCGTCCAGGGCGTCGCCCTCGCGTCGGATGTGATAGTGGCGATTCACTTCCTGCAGGTACTCGTCGAGGGCCTGTTCGAAGGCCGTGAGGTCGCTCGGTGCCTGCTCGAACTCGATGAGCCACTCGTGCCCGGGCTGCTCGCCATTGGTCGATCGGCGGGGCGCCACGTGGTAGTCCGCGACGTGGGCACCGGTGGCCTCGCAGGCCGACTTGATGGCGGCCCGCACCTCGTCGCCGTAGATGGCCTCGCCGTACTCGTCGATCATGTCGCTGGTGCGGCCCGCCACGACAATCTTGTGAGGGAAGGTCTGCGTGAACCGGATGACGTCGCCCACCTCGTAGGCCCAGAGTCCGCTGCAAGAAGTAACGTGCATCGAGTAGCGCACCCCCGGTTCCACGTCGGCAATCGTGCGGCGGGTCGGATCGGAGTCGCCGCGCTCATCGAGCGGCACGAACTCGTAGAAGACCCCATTGTCGAGGTGCAGCAGCATCGAGGAATCGTCCAACTCGTCCTGAAACGAGAAAAAGCCCTCGGACGCCCCGTAGGTCTCGACGAAGTCGATGTCGTGGCCGACCTTCTCCTCGATCAAATCGCGGTACGATCGGAGCGCCACTCCGCCCGAGATGTACACCTGCAAGTTCGGCCACACCTCTCCCACGGTTGTGGCCGTGTCGTTGGTACGCTCGTTGTGGAGGTCGATGAGCAGGT
>PXSZ01000010.1:77779-78678 GCA_003023105.1 Bacteroidetes bacterium QH_10_64_37 | reverse complement strand
TTCGACCACCGCATGGACGGTCACTTGTCCCTCAATCCGCTTCCGGGCGGGGTCGGCCGCGACCTCCAGGTCGTAGTGAAACACGTCGTAGGCCGCCTGCTCGGGCGGCAAGGCGCCCCCTGAGTCTTGCGCCGGGGCGTCGGTGCATCCGCCCATGCCCCCGACGAGCAGCAACAGAGCAACCGCGCGGACGGAAACTCGAAGACGCATCAGGGAAGCCGGGTTGCTGAGAGCACCGGCAAAAAAGAAATGCATCACAGGTTCTCAAAGATCTCATGCCGGCTACCGACCGATATCGCGCAGATAGATGTCCAGGTAGGCCCAAACGCTCCCCAGCGCAAAGCCGTAGACGCTGCCCACGAGGCCGCAGAGGAGAACGTCGACGAGGAAGACCCCGGTCCCGTACATCGTGAGGGGATCGTACAGAAAAATCGACATGGTCAAGACTGCACAGACCGGAATGGTGATCTTGTTCTTCCGGCGGACGTGACGATATTCCCCCGAGAGCCCCTGGACGCGATCGACGATGTCTTTGCTGACGCGCACCTTTTTGGCGTTTCGCCACCGTTCCTTGTAGGAGCGTCGGGATCCTCGGGGACGCGTCGTCGAATCGTCTGAACCGGCCCCATTCCTGGATCCCTTCGACCAGTGTCCGTTCTCACTCTCACTCAGGATCTCAAACGCCTCCCGGACCCGCAGAAATTCCTGCTGCGCCGCTTCTTTCTCTCCCTCCTCCACCTGATCGGGATGGCACTCCAGGGCGCGGCGGCGGAAGGCGTCCTTGATTTCTTCCTGCGACGCCTCCGGACCTACGCCCAAAATCTCATGGTAGGTGCTCATAGCGCCGTGGGAGCGAATGCAACGGCAGGCTTCGATGAACGGGTGTAGACATGAACCCA
>PXSZ01000010.1:0-77693 GCA_003023105.1 Bacteroidetes bacterium QH_10_64_37 | reverse complement strand
GGATGTCCATCAGCACCTGAGCCTGTCCCCGCAGGAACGCCTGCGCGCGGCCCGGACGTTGAAAGAGCGCGTCTTCTCCTCCGATGCCCCGGACGTACGGGAATGTCACAAGACCGAATAGACGCCGGCCACTTCTCCTCGGACACTCAGGAGTTCATTCGGCTCCTGCACTCGCACGAGGTCCGGTACGTGATTACAGGAGGCGAGGCCGTTATCTATTACGGCCACGTTCGGCTTACAGGCGACGTTGACTTCTTCTACGATCCCCAGTTCGAAAACGCCCAGCGACTTTTCCGGGTCCTACACGAATTCTGGAGCGGCGATATCCCTGGCGTCGCAGAGGCAAAAGAGCTGACGGAGGTCGGACTGATTCTTCAATTCGGTCGTCCTCCCAACCGCATCGACCTGCTCAACCGCATTGAGGGGGTTTCATTCGAGGAAAGCTGGTCGGGAAGACGGGAGGTGTTGCTGACGTTCGAATCCGACACTGTGCCCATGTACTACATCGGCCTGGAACAGCTCATTGCCAACAAAGAGTCGATCGGACGGCCCAAAGATCAGGACGACGTAACGTATCTAAAAGAGATTGACCAACAAGAGTCCGATTAACGGTTCGGACTGCTCTACCGACAACGGGGGCTCTACTCTTGCAGCTTGTCCTTCATCTCGGACAGCTTCATGAGCGCCTCCACGGGTGTGATGCGGTTCGGATTGATTTCGCTCAGCATGTCCTTGATTTCCTCGGCCACCGGATCCGGCTGAGCAAAGAGGTGCATCTGATTCGCCTGGCTGTCCTCCAGGTCCGGCACCGCCTCGGCGTCGCCCTTCTTCGCGTGCATCCCGTCGCCCGACGGCGGGGCAGAGTCGTCGCCCGTGTCGCCGTCGCCCACCTCCAGGTGCTGGCTCTCCAGGTTGTGGAGCACCTCGCGCGCCCGGGCGATCACGGCATCCGGCAGGCCCGCCATGCGTGCCACCTCGATGCCGTAGGAGTGGTCGGCACCGCCCGGAATGAGCGTGCGGAGGAAGACAATCTCGCCCTCATGCTCGCTCACCTGGATGCGGTAGTTGTGCACGCGCTCCAGCCGATCGGCCATCGCGTTGAGCTCGTGGTAGTGCGTGGCGAAGAGGGTGCGCGCCGCCACCTCGGGCCGCTCGTGCAGGTACTCGACGATGGCCCAGGCGATCGACAGGCCGTCGAACGTGGAGGTGCCGCGGCCCACCTCGTCGAGCAGGATGAGAGAGCGGGCCGTGGCATTGTTGAGGATGTTGGCCGCCTCATTCATTTCGACGAGAAACGTGCTCTCCCCCGCCGCGAGGTTGTCGGAGGCGCCGACGCGGGTAAAGATGCGGTCGACTACCCCGATCTGCGCCGCGTCGGCCGGGACGAAGGAGCCGACCTGCGCGAGCAGCACGATGAGGCCCACCTGCCGGAGGGCGACACTCTTCCCGGCCATGTTGGGCCCGGTGATGATGAGGATCTGCTCGTCATCGGGGTTGAGGGACATGTCGTTGGGGATGAAGGGATCGCCCGCCGGGAGGGTCTGCTCCACCACCGGATGGCGGCCCTCCTCGATGTCGATCTCCAGGCTATCGTCCACCGACGGCCGCACGTAGTCGTTGCGCTCGGCCACCTCGGCGAGCCCGGCGAAACAGTCGAGATACGCCAGAAGCTCGGCGTTTTCCTGAAGCACACCGGTCTGCTGCGCGATCGCGTCGCGGAGCTCGTTGTAGAGCTCCTGCTCCAGCGTCTCGATCTTCTCCTCCGCCGTCAGAATTTTCTCCTCCATCTCCTTCAGCTCCGGCGTCACGTAGCGCTCCGAGTCCACGAGCGTCTGCTTGCGGATGTAGTCCTCGGGCACCTTTTCGGCGTGGGTGTCGGTCACCTCGATGTAGTACCCGAACACTTTGTTGAAGCCGACCTTGAGCGACGGAATGTCGGTCCGCTCGCTCTCCTCCTTCTCCAGGTTCGCGACCCAGTCCTTCCCCTCCTGCGCGATGGTGCGCAGCTCGTCGAGTTCTTCGGAGTAGCCGTCGCGGATGAGACCGCCCTCGCTGATCTTGGCAGGCGGATCGTCCACGAGGGCGCTCTGGATCTGGTCGACGATGTCGGGGCAGGGACTCAGCCGATCCTCGATGGTGTCGAGGGCCCCGGAGTCGGCGCCTGCCAGCAGATCCATCACGGGCGGCAGGCGGCGGAGCGTGAGCTTAATGTCGATGAGGTCGCCGGGGGCGGCGCGGCCCGTGGCCACCTTGCCCGCCAGCCGTTCCAGGTCGCCCATCTGCCCCAGCTCCTCGCGGAGGTCGTCGCGTAGGTCGCGGTCGTCAACAAACGCCTCCACCGCGTCGAGCCGGTTCTGAATCCGGTTGACTTCTCGCAGGGGCCGCACCAGCCACCCTCGAAGCCGGCGTCCGCCCATCGGCGTCTCCGTATCATCGAGAATGTTGACGAGCGTCCCTTCGTGTCCGTCGTCCTGGATGGACTGGACGAGCTCCAGGTTGCGCTTCGTCTCGGGGTCGAGGGCGATGTGCTCCTCCTTCGAGTAGCGCTTGATCTTGCGAACGTGAGGCACCTTGCCCTTCTGCGTCTCGCCCAGGTAGTACAGCGCCGCGCCCGCAGCGACCACCCCCAGGTCCATGTCGTCCACACCGAAGCCCTTGAGTGAGTGGGTCTCGAAGTGCTCCAGAAGCGTCTGGTAGGCGAAGTCGTACTTGAACACCCAGTCCTCCTGCTCGGTGACCGTGAAGGGAATCTCACGGAGGTGCTGCTGCAGGCGGTCCGTCCGGCGCTTGTCCACGATGACCTCCGAGGGCGCGATCGTCTGGATGAGGTCCTGAATCTGATCGATCCCGGCCTCCGTGACGCTGAACTCGCCAGTCGTGGCGTCGATGAAGGCGAACCCGATGCGGTCTTTGTCGCGGCCCGTACCAAAATGGATGGCCGACAAGAAGTTCGACTGCTTTGGGTCAAGCAATTGATCATGAAACGAGACCCCCGGCGTCACCACCTCCACCACGTCGCGGTTCACCACCTTGCCGCTCGATTCGTCGGCGTCCTCCGTCTGCTCGCAAATGGCCACCCGGAGGCCGGAGCGGATGAGCTTCGGCAGGTGACTGTCGACGGCGTGATGCGGAAACCCCGCCATCGGCACGTCGTCGGCGTCGCCGTTGTTGCGCTCGGTAAGCGTGATGCCGAGCAGGCGGCTCACAGTTTTGGCGTCGTCGTCGAACGACTCGTAAAAGTCACCCATGCGGAAGAGCAGGATTGCTTTCGGGTGGCGCTCTTTGATCTTGTAGTACTGCCGCATGAGGGGCGTGCGCCCGCGCTGTTGAGTGCTGGACTGCGCCATAGAGATCTGTATGAGATCAAAACTGACTCTTTAAATGCGAGGTCTTCCCTCCGCAGACGACCGGTACTGGAATGATTCGTGAAACGTGATGCGTGACTCGTGAATGACGACACGTCGCTCTCACGCATCGCGTCTTCACGCTGCCCATCTTCTCCGACTCAATACCCGGCACCTTTCGACTTGCAACTCTCCGCCTCACCCGGCTTCATGCATCGATACAACGTAGCCGTCCACCGCCCGAATCACAACGGCCCGAGAGGAGGCTCTGAGGGGACGCCAATCGAGGATACTTAGAACCGAGCGCGCTGTCGGCGCTTGAGCTCGCGCAGTCGTTGTTGGAGCACCCGCTTCCGGGCGCCGACGATTGCGTCGGCATCCACGTCGTCTGAGTCCGTCATCGTCTGGTAGGCGTCCGACGTCCGAAGTCGCTCGATGGAGGCGTCGAGGTCCGACACGGCCCGGCGGAGAGAGGCCTTTGCGGCGGAGGCCGATTGCTCGGCGGGGGCGGAGGGAGCGCGGGGAAATCCCCACGTATCGAGGGCCTCGGCGATGGTCCGAACAGCCTCCGGATGGTCTGCATCGTAGGCCGATTCGAGGGCCTGAAACGTCGCTGCCGCCTCTTCGTGGTACGGGTCGGGCACCGCATCGGGGTGGCACAGCTTCGTGGCCCGCCGGTAGGTCGCTTTCAGATCCTCGTCGGAAGCCGCAGCGAGGTCGGGATCATGGGCTCGCTGCTGCCGAAACTCCTCGTAGGCGTCGTGGGCGTCGTGGTAGGCATTCCGGAGACGCGCGCTCCGCATGCGGGCCTGGGCCACTTCCTTTAGGCGCTCCATCCGGAGACGGAGCACTTCTTCTTGAAGGGGAGCAATCTCGTTCTGAAACTGCGACTGCACCGCCCGGACCTGCTGTTCCAGCTCGGCCTTCTCCTTCAGGCGACGCGCCAGGGACCGTCGCAAATCCTGGAGATCGGGTTGCGTCATGGTCGTGCTTTCGCCATCCTTATGCCTCGGCTTTCCTCTTTTGGTGTTAAATGCTACACTACGACTGGGAGATCCGTGCTCATCGCCACCCCTACGGCGGTGCCTCCTCGACATCCACCCGCTCCCCCCTCTCCTCTTCCCTCTTACCCATTCTCTCTTCCCCCTTCCTCACTCTCACATGCACGACGTAATCCTGATTCCGGTCGACCTCTCCAGCACCAACGAGCATGTCCTCAGCACCGCTCAGCAATTGGGCAGACCCGACCAGACACAGATCCAGTTGCTTCATGTCATCGAAACGCTCCAGGACGAGGAAGACGGCGAGATGGACGATTTCTACGAAGAGCTTCGCGCCGACGCCGAAGGAAAAATGGAGACCTGGGCGTCCGCAGTGGCCGACAGCGGGTTCGAGGTACAGTCCACCATCGTGTACGGCGAGCGGGGGCCGACGGTGGCGGAGGTGGCCGACGAGGAAAATGTCGATCTCATCGTCATGCGCTCTCACAAAGTCGACCGGGACGATTCGGATCCAAACATCGGTACAGTGAGCCACCAGGTGGCCGTCTTTGCCCCGTGCTCCGTCTACCTCGTGCGGCCGTAGCCGATCGTCAGGTCAGAAGCTGGTATGTTGATTTTCCCTCGCGAGAGGGGCACTTCTTCTCCCGACGGCACCGACGGTAGTCGAGTGCAGGCTTGTCGGACTCAGGGCGCTGCGTTCCCAGCGCACCCCAAGAGTACTCGGTCGCTGTGTTTACTCGGCTGCGCCTTGTCAGCACCGCAAGGGCATGACCTTCGGCCCTCGCTTTGCTCGTGTCGGCTTCATATCCATCCACCAGACAGCTTCTCAAGCCGGAACGTTCTATCCCTCCGCCCTTTCAGCGGACGGATGACGGTTCTCCACGGTGGCCCCCTCTTCCGAACCCACTGACCGTTCTCGCGCGCCATGGTCTACGGCATCACCGGCAATCCAACCAAGGACTCTCTCTGGGATCCGCTGGCCGAACTGCTCGGCCGACTCCTGGCCGACGGCCTCGAGTTTTGGATCCACGAGCCGATTGCCGAGGGCCTCGTCGAACGCGACCTGATCGATTCCGCCGTCTGCCGCGACCACACCGTGTCGAACATTGCCGAGGCCGGCGACCTCGTGCTCTCATTCGGTGGTGACGGCACGTTGCTGCGCACCGCCCACCTGACGGGCCCCAACGACACGCCCCTTCTGGGCGTCAATATCGGCCGCCTTGGGTTCCTGGCGGACATTGAAATTGAACAGATCCACGACGCCCTCAATGCCCTGGAGGAAGACGACTACCGGGTCGAGGAGCGTCTCGTGCTCCAGGCCCAACTGGCGTCGCACTCGGCCTTCGACACCGAATGGGCGCTCAACGAGTTTGTGCTGGACCGGAGCGGGGCCGCTGGCCTCATTCAGATCGAGGTTGCCGTGAACGGCACGCACCTGAACACCTACTGGGCCGACGGCCTCATCATCGGCACCCCGACCGGGTCGACGGCCTATTCTCTTTCCACGGGCGGGCCCATCATTGCGCCCGGCGTGGAGGCGGTCATTCTCACCCCCATCGCCCCCCACACCCTCACGGTCCGCCCCATCGTCCTCCCCGCCGACGCCACAATCACGTGTCAGGTGCTCCAGAACGACCAGCCCTACGTCTTTGCGGCGGACGGGCGGAGCACCCTGTTTGATGAGCACGGGCTTCAATTTACCGTCGAGCGGGCCGCCCATACGGTGAACCTCGTGAAGCTCCCCAGCCAACACTTTTTCCACACGCTCCGGTCGAAACTGATGTGGGGCGTGCGCCGTTCGGAGGACTCGAACGATCCGGCAACCCCCCGTCCGGAGACCGAGACAGGGTCTGGTACATAGGCGGGAGCCCGTTGCCCGATCGTTTGCAGGCGGGAGCCGAATTGATGCATTCATTTTCACGTGCGATCATTTCCCGTCCGCCACTCCTTTTTGAGGAGGCCAGGTAGCTCAGGTGGTAGAGCAACGGCCTGAAAAGCCGTGTGTCGACGGTTCGAATCCGTCCCTGGCCACAACCTGTTCTGCCTAAGTCCCGTCAAATCAGGGACTTAGGCAGTTTTTATTTTGCCGTGACCGCACTTCTGCATTCCGGCACTAGCTCCGGAGCTTTAGCTCAACGCGATCATCCTTCTCCAGAGCCAACTCCCAAAATTTGGCGTGCTTGTGGATGCGGCCGAAAACAGTGTGGCTGGAATCCGTGGTGTGAAAACGAAAGTTCGGCCCGTGCGTGACGGTCCATTTTTCAACGACCGCGACCTCGTCCATTGGAAGGCGCTCAGTGACGAAGCCCGTCCACGTCCATCCGCTAAGGACAAATTCCTCATGGTAGTATTCAATGGTCACAAACCACCAATTCCGGTGCTCAAGCGTGATGGACGAACACAGACGGGGGTCTTGAGAACTCGACATCGCACGTTAAGGATAGGGGAGGCGGGAAGTGGTAAAGCGTTGGAAACGTCGCAGTTAAGACCGGGAAGTACAAACCGGGTCCGGCCGGGGCTACTGACGAAGACAGATGAGGACAGCAGCGGGGCCAGCCCGGCCGGTAGCGACTTCCCGAATAGGGTACGCGCTGCGGGGCCGAGAAGCGCAGAACACCTGGCCAGAGAAGTCCTTTTTCTTTGGGCAGTTCTTTTCACCGATTCTCCCTTCCCATGCGCCTCTACTTTACCGTCACTGCTTTCTGCATTGCAGCTCTTCTCGTGGCGGCCCCGCCGGCCTACGGCCAAGCCGACCAGCCCGACGAGATCGAGTGGAAGTTCGGCCCTCGCCTCACGATCGACGGTGGGGACATCAACGACACGGCCCTCGGCGGGACGCTCCGGGTCCGGTCGCCGTCCTTTCCGGTGCAGGGAAGCGGCGCTTTCGACCTGTACCTGTCGGAGGGGGAGGCGACGGTCTTTACCGTTGACCTAAACGGCCAGGTGCCGATTGAGGTCGAGCGGTGGTTTCTGCCCTATGTTGGGGCAGGGCTTGGCATTACTCGGGAGTCCGGGCGAGCCGGCGGAGGAAGCACAACGGACGCTGGGTTTAACCTCATGGGCGGAGCGGAGGTGGACCTCCGGATTGTCAATCCCTTCGTGCAGGCCCAACTGACGCTCGGGGACCGGTTCGATCGCGTGGGCATCAGCGCTGGGCTTCTGTTCAACCTCTGAGCTTCGCAAACACGGCCCCTCCCCTTCTCGTCCTGATCTTTCGTGTTGGGCCCGCTCAGCAGTCAGTGGATTGGTCATACAGGTGAGAAATGGAGCGCTGGAACCACCTGCTTACCCGCCCCGCGCTGCGGTCAAACTATTCGGAAGGCAACCGGGTGCGGCTCTTCACGGATGGAGACCACCGGTTTCGAGCACTCTGGACGGACATCGACCGGGCCGAGGAGCGCGTGTGGATGGAAACCTTCATCTTCGAGCCTGACGCCGTGGGCCGCCGCACGCTGCGCGCACTGACCGACGCAGCGCGGCGCGGCTGCGATGTCGTCTTGATCTACGACAGCCAGGGCTCGTCGGAGGTCACTGAAGCACTCTTTCGCCCGCTGCGCGAGGCGGGCGGGGAGGTCGTGGCGTTCAACCCGGTGTACCCCTGGCACCGGGCACAGCGGCGCATCATGAACCCGCTGCACCGCGACCACCGCAAAATCTTGATTATAGACGACCGCACGGCCTACACGGGCGGCGCCAATGTCAGCAGGCACTACGCCGGGGAGGAGTGGGGCACGGGCCGCTTCATCGACCTGCTCCTGCGTGTGGAAGGCCCTGCCGTTCAGGACCTGGCGCGCATTTTCTTGCAGTCGCTCAGCAAAGTCCCCTCTTCCGCAGGAGAGCGCTCGGTTCCGGGGCGCCGCGACACCGACCCCGAGGGCGTCCCCGCCTGCGTCCTCGGACTCGACGAGCGCCTGGACAAGCATGCGCTCGACCGCCTGCTCCGGAAGGCCGTAAAGCAGGCGCAGGAGCGGTGCCTGGTGACGGCCGCCTATTTCATCGCGCCGCCCTGGCTGCGCAAGGCGCTGGCGACGGCCGCGCGGCGCGGCGTCGAGGTGCAGATCGTCACCGCCGGGCGCACGGACAACCGCCTCGCCCGCACGGCCAAGCGGCACGTCTACGGCGAGCTGCTTAAAAGCGGAGCCCGGATTTACGAGATGCACGACCGCATGCTGCACGCCAAGCACCTCGTCATCGACAGCAGCTTCAGCTTCGTCGGCTCCTACAACATGGACCGCTGGTCGGACGTGCACAACCTGGAGGTGGGTGCGGCCGTGGTCGACGCCACGCTGGCGCGCCAGCTCCACGATCACCACCGGACGCACCGGGCGCACTCACAGGCGTACACGCTCGCCCGCTGGAGGGAGCGCCCGCTGCACCGTCGTCTCCAACAGTGGGGGCTGTACGCGCTCATGCAGGTGTAAGAAAACGCTGGACGCCGAGGTCGCCCCCAATCTCTATGAGTACACCGCTCCGCATCGCCACTTGCAACCTTCAGAGGGGCGTCGGTACGACGCGCGGGTACTGGCATTACCTGCTTACGGCCTGGAAGTATCTGCTGCCGCACGACCCGGCATCCGTCCGGCAGGCCGCCGCCTTTCTGGAATCGGAAGCGGTGGACGTGGCCGCGCTCACCGAGGTCGATGGCGGCTCGTGGCGCACGAAAGGGGTCGACCAGACGGCGTTGCTCGCCGAGACGACGCCGCTGGCGCACCGCGCGTTTTTCCCAACGTTCACCGTTGGGGAGCGCCTCAATCAGGGCAACGCCCTCTGCGCGCGCTTTCCGCTGCGCGAGGCGAAGGCCCACGAGCTGCCGGGCACCGGCGAGCCGCGCTTCCTGTGCGAGGCCGACCTCGCCCTCCGCGGAACGACGGTGCGCGTGTGCGTCACGCACCTGAGCTTGAAGCGTCCGCTGCGCACCCCCCAGATCGAGCGCGTGGCCGAGATCCTCGCTCAGCACCCGGACGTGCCCACGATCCTGGCCGGTGACTTCAACGTGGCGGAAGAGAGCGAATTGCACCTGTTCACCGAAGGCACCTTGCAGCGCGCCGACGCGGGGCCGACCTTTCCCGCCTGGGCGCCGACGAAGAGGCTCGACCACCTCTTTTTCAGCACGCATTTCGAAATTGTCCGCAGCTACACGTTCAGCGCATTTCTGTTTGCCGATCACCTGCCGCTGGTCGCCGACGTTCAGTTCGTCTGAGCAGAACAGCCTCGCCTGATACGCGCAGACGCAGAATTAGGCAGAAAACGGCGTAGTCCTCGAAATCCAACCATCGGCTCACGCTACGATCGTCACATGCCCCCCGGCATCCGCAAACCACAGCCCGGCGCGGTGCACAGGCTCGCCGAGCACCGCCGCCCAGCCCTCGGCGTAGGTGCGAATCTGCTGCGCGTAAGGATGGTCGGCAGCCCGAAGTTCAGACGCAGAGCCGTCCACGCGGTCGCTCTTGTAATCGACCAGGATCCACCCCTCTTCCGTTCGGTAAGCCAGGTCAATAACACCCCGCCGCACGACCGGCACCGAATCGTCCGGCGCCTCGTGGGCCAGCGGATACTCCGTGTACACCGGATCAGCGTCCGCCAGCTCCGTCCAGATCCGGCTCTCCAGAAACTGCTGGATCATCGCTCGAGTGCGCTCGATCTCCTGCGCATCGGCCTCTGCCCCCTCCCGCTCCAGGACCGCCGCAACGGCGGCGTCGCCCGGGGCCGCATCTCGTTGCCGCGCCTGTACGCACTGTTCGAGTAATGTGTGAACCGCCGATCCGAAGGCATCCCCGTATCCGTCCTGCTCCGCCTCGGGACGAAGTGCATCCTCGGGATGCCCCGCCTTTCCTCCCGTTACGGCCTCGGTGCGGTACGACGGCTGCGCCACCTGTCGAATTCGCTCTCGACGTTCAGCCCGCTGCGCGGAGAGATCCGGGGCGGGGACCGGGGCTTGTTCGTCCGCAGTCTCGATGTCGGGGAATTCCAGTTCCGGCGCGTCCACCGCGTCGAGGTGCGGATAGAGCGGGGCCCATGGTCCGTCGTTCGGTTTTTCCGGATAGGTGGACACGACCAGAAGGTTCTCCGCGCGGGTGGCCGCGACGTACAGGAGGCGTCGCTCCTCCGCCGCCTCGTGCCGCTCCTCGCGATTCCGAAAGGCCTCGTCCCGATCGCCCGTCGGCTCGTCCCATCCGAGCGGGGGGTGCGTCACTTTCTGGTAGGGGCCGCTGCCCTGCACAATCGGGGCCACCAGCTCCCCAGCGTCGCGGCGGAGGTGGCGACGGATCGGCGGGCCGCTGCCGCGACTGTACGGATCTGCCAGAAAGACGACCGGTGCTTCCAGTCCTTTCGCCTGATGCACGTTCATGACCCGAACCGCGTCCCCGCGGCCGGTCTCGAGCGTCATGCCGTCCACGTCCTCCTCCCCATCCATCACTCGCTGAAGCTCTTCGAGGATTTCGGCCCAGTCAAGCCCCTGCACCGCAAGCGATTGCACGTAGTTGATCGTGCGGAGGACGCGACCGGCGCGGAGCGACCCCTCGGCGGGATCGGACGGATGCGCGGCGCCCGCAAGGATCCCGAGGTCGTCGACGATCTGTTCGAGCGCGACGGTGGGGCGTTCGGTGTGGAGAACCCGGCGGGCCGCACGGAGGCGCTCGAAGGCCTCGACGAACAGATCCTCGACCTCTTCTCCGAGCGCATCTCGGACGGCTGTCGGAACCGGCTCGTGCATCTGGTCGAAGGCACCGCCGGCCCGGGCGTACCGGTACAGGTCGTCGTCGCTCGCACCCACCAGCGGACCCTTCAGATACGCCACACACGCCACCGCGTCGTCGGGGCGGAAAGCGCAGGTGAGGAGGTCCACCAACGCCTTCAGTTCGAGGGCGTCGCCCAGGTCCTCGCTGCCGGTGACAGTGTACGGAATGCCGTGCTCCGCAAGGGTCTCGGCGTAGATCGAGAGACGTGATTTGGTGCGCGTGAGGATTAAAAAGTCCGAGTAGTCCGCCCCGTCCGGAAAGACGGCGTCCTCGTCGGGTCGATAGAACGCCGGATCGAGAACGCCCTCGCACGCTCCCCGGATAAACTGCGCGATGCGCGCGGCGTCTGCCTCGGCGATGTCGCTCCCCCGGTTGCCGTAGACCTTTTCGACGTCGATCCGGCGAAGCCGCACGTCCGTCCGGGCCGTCGTCCGCTGCGGGTCGAACGGCGTGTAGGGCGCCTGGAGATCGGCCAGGTCCGGGTCGTCGAAGAGTTGGCCGAACGCTGCGTCGCACCAGTCGCAGAGAACGTCGAGCGACCGGAAGTTCTTGGTGAGGGTCACGGCCTCTCCTCCGGTGTCCTCGATCAGGCGCCCGACGGACTCGAACACCTTCATGTCCGCCCGCCGGAACCGGTAGATCGACTGCTTGTCGTCGCCCACGATGAAGAGGCTACCTGGAATCGGACGGCACTCGGTCCACGTCGTCTCGGTGGAATCGCGGCTGGTGAGATAAAACAGAATTTCGGCCTGCAGGGGGTCGGTGTCCTGAAACTCGTCGACCAGCAGGCGGGGGTGCCGCTCCTGGATCGCCTCTCGGATGCCGGGGTGGTCTCGCAGCAGATCGCGCGTGTGCATCAGCAGGTCGTGGAAGGTGAGGCGTCCCTCCTCTCGCCGAATCTCAGCGAAGAGCTCCACCGCCGGTTGGACGAACGCCACCACCTCCCGGTGCACGAAGGCGCGCCACTGGCGGAGGGCGGGCTGCACGACTTCCCGAATGAATGCCGGGAGATGCTCATCCCGCAGCGAGCGGGCCCAGTCGTACGAATCGGTCTGCGGGCCGCGCCAGCACTTCAGCGTCACCTTGGCCGACTCCTCGTCCGACACGTCGTCGAAGAGCTCGAGAAAGGCGGCCTGCTGCGCAGACGACAGGGGATCCATATGTGAGAGCATCTTTTCCGCCTTGTCGAACGCTCTCATGGCATCGTCGCGTCCATTGGGAAGCTCCCCGGGACGCCGGGCCTGCCACGCGGCGAGCCGGTTTCGAGCCTCGGCCTCGGCCGCATCCAAACTCGGGATGGTCTCGGGGGCGCTGACGTACGGATCAAGCTCCGGATGCCTGCACAGGCGCTCGAAGTAGTGCTTCAGGTCGTTCGGCTCAACGCCCAGCGCCGTAAGGGCTTCGATGGTCTCGGGCCGGTCCGCTCGCACCTCGCGGAGGTAGCGCTGCCACGCCCGTTCTCGCAGTTCGCGTTCGTCCCGATCCTCCAGCCCCGCCACAAAGCCCGGCGGCAGGTCCGCCGCGATTGGGCGCTCGCGGAGCAGCCGTGCGCAAAACGCGTGCACCGTGCCGGTGAAGGTCTGCTGCGCGTCCCGGAGCGCCCGAGTGACCCGCGCCCGCTGCGGATGGGCCTCCGGCAGGGCGGCCTGCGTTCGCCGGAGCTCTTCGTAAAATCGCTTGCTCATCTCCCCCGCCGCCTTCCGAGTGAAGGTGATGGCCGTGAGGTCGTCGACCGGCACCCCGGCGCGGACGAGGGCCACCATCCGGGCCACGAGGGCCGTGGTTTTCCCCGACCCGGCGGCGGCGCGAACGAAGAAGTTGGTGTCCGACTCGAACGTGGAGAGATCCGGCACACCCTCTTCCGCCCAGGGGCCGATCCGCTCGCGGACTGCAGCATCGTCGTAGGAGGTGGCAGTGTCGGGGTGAGGCATGTGCGTGGTGGATGGCTAGGCGTGATTGCGTGTGGCCGTTGGCGATTCGTCCCCTCACCGGGCCTACTACAGAACTATTCGTGGGAGTCCTCCCTCTATACCCCCTCCAAACGCCCATACGCCTACACCAGCTACTCGAACGACGGAGGAACGGGCCGCTCGTCGGGGTAGGATTTCGCCTGCAGGGCGCGGCTTCGGGCCGGAAGGTCGTGGAAAATGCGGTCGTAGCCTCGGTACGTCCACGCGGTGCGGTATCGGGCCTTCGGGTGCATCGGAAAGGTCCCGGTTGCGGCGAGCCGGGCGAGCTGCTCGAGGTGCTGCTCCACCTCGGGTCGATACGGCGCCGGGTCGAAGGCCAGTCGCGTGCCCATCTCCTTGACCGTCGGGAAGGAGTAGCCCGACGTGCCGACGTTGTCGCCGGTCAGCGTTTCAAGCGCGTAGGCGTAGAGCGCCCATTGCAGCTGCGCGCCGTCCTTCAGCGGGTCCTCTTCGTCGAATGACGAGAGACTGCCCGTCTTGTAGTCCCACACGGCCAGGCTCCCGTCCGGGCGACGGTCCACCCGGTCGATGCGCCCTCGGAGATCCATCGCCTGGCCGTCTACCGTCAGCGACACGTCTCCGAGATCTTTTTCCTTCTCCCGATACGGTCCGTATCCGAAGCCCACCTCATGGTGGAGCGGCTCGTGGGTGCGGCAGTGCGCACTCTCGGCCGACAGAAAGACAAGGGCATCCTCCAGCAGCTGGCGGTAGGCCGCCTCTTCGACCCCCTCGCTGGACGGAGCGACCTTCTCGATTTCCGCCTCGAGTTCCTTCCTGAGGGTCTCCCGCAGAAGCGATTCATGCTCAAGGGCGGGCCGCTCGCCGCGCTCGTCGAGCGTCGTCATGAACGTCTCGAAGGTGGCGTGGAGGATGCTCCCCCGGCGGAGGGCGTTCAGCCAGGGCTCGTCGTCCAGGGCCGGCTCGTCGAGGGACTCCACGCCGAGGACGTACTTCAGAAAATACAGGTACGGGGTTTCGGAGAACGTTTCCAGCCGCCCAGCAGACATCGGCGGGCCGTCGTAGTCCCCGCGCAGAAAGTCCAGCTCCGGGTAGTTGCCGTCGGTCAACAGCCCGTCGTGGACGGTGTACGCGTCGGACTTGCGGGCCTGTCGGGCGAGCTCTCCACGGTGGATCCAGGGATAGCGGGCCTGGAGGGCGGTTCGGGCCGTCTCGGTTCCTGTTGGCGCGGCGTCCCGAGCCCGGGAGCACGCGAGCCATGCCTCCGCGTCGCTGAGCCGAAGCGCCTCGGGGGCCGGGAGAAATCCTTCGACGCGGCCCGACGCCGCGGACCGCCGCCCGGGAGCGCCGTCCACCGTCGCGTCTTCTTCGAGCCGCAGGAAGAGGGGCGATGGGTACCGTTCCTCGCCACTGTCCACGTCGAAGATGCGCGTGTAGAGGGAAAGCGTGCCGGCGTGCCGAGCGAGGGCGCGCTCGTGACGCCACTGCGCCTCGTCCGGGGCCGACCGTTGCTCGGGGAGCACGCCTTCGAGGGCGTCGCTCAGGGCACGGCGGTCGTGGTCGCGGAGCAGGGCGTCTTCCACCGCCGCCGTCGAGAGGGTGTCGCCGTCCATACCGACGACGTAGAGATGCGAGCGGCCGCCGTACCCGGCGCTTTCGAGCGGCACCACGTGGGCGGTGCCGGGCCGCGGGTGCTCGGCCCGCACGTACTGCCCCTCCAGCCAGCGCCGGAGGAGAACGGCCAGCCGGGGGCCGGACGCCTCGTAGTTCACCGGGACGCCTATGAGCCGATCAATCCGCTGCCAGAGCACGCTGCGGGCCGCCTCGTCGAGGGTCCGCTCCGACTCCGGCGTGTCGTCGGACGGCGGATCCACGGGACCAAACTCTTCGACGAACGCCCTCGCCTTCGTTGCCATCTCTCGGATCGATGCCTCCCGAGGGGCGAGATTGAGGAGCTGCTGCACGACCCGGTGCACAAATTCCAGTTTGCATCGTTGCGCCCGGTCGCGATCGGGGGGCAGTCCCTGATTCTCCAGATTATCGATGTGCTCCTCCAGGCGGCCGATCGCCGCACCGAGCGCCTTCGTGTAGCCGTCCCGCCCCGCCTCGTAGCGACGGGCGGCCAGAAGGGACGCCACCTCGTGGGCCTCCAGGTCGACCGCCCCGGTCTCGTCTTCGATGTCGTCCCGGACGCGGTCGAGCCGGAGGTGGCCGCTGCGGAGCATGCGAATCAGCAGCTCCGGGTCGAAGTCCTCGGTGATCCATTCAAAAAACGAGAGCAGCGCTTTCCCCGTGCGGGTCTGCGCGACCGGCACGCCGGTGCCGACGGACACGGGCACGTCCATCCGGTCGGCACGGTCGGCGATGAGGGAGACGTAGGGCCGCTCCCCCGCTACGGCGATCTCCACCTCGTCGAGCGGCACGTCGTCTGCAAGAAGGTCTCGAAACACCGCGTCGACCTCGTTGCCGGCCCCCACCGCCCGGCAGGTGTGAACGGAGCGGTCGTCCTCCTCGGGGGGGTCAACAGCGTCGGGAGGCGCTACGTCCGCGAAGTGCGCGGCGGCCGTCTGCGGGGGCGGATCGTCGGGCGCCGGACGGCCGATTCGGACGAAGCTCCGGCACCGGTCCCGGACCACACGCACAAACTGACAGGCTCGTTCGGGCAGGTCCACTTCGTCGCACACCGCCACCACGGTCTGCGAGACCGAGGGAGCCCCCTCCTTCACTTGCTCGGCGGCCCACCGAAAGACCTCGGCGTCGTCGTAGAGATTCTTCGCGTCCAGCGTGTCCAGGTAGCCGTCGTAGCAGGCAGCCACCACGCGAAACGTTGCCGACGCGTCAGGGTCCTCCGCTCGGGCCTGCACGTCGTCGGGCGAAGCGCCGCCCCGCCGGAGCGTCTCGACGGCCTCGGCGACGGTACCGGCCAGCTGTCCGGGTCCCGGCAATCCATCGAGCGTACCGCGACGCTGGAGCTGGTGCAGAAGGCGTGCCACCAGAAACGAGCGTCCGCCGACCGGCAGCTCGGCGCGACCGGAGGCCGCGAGTCGGGGCTGCGCGACCTGCTCGGCGTAGTGGCGCACAATCAGGGTCGTCACGCCGGCCCATCCGCCCTCGGCCCGGGCGAGGGCGTCTTCGAGCGCGCGTCCGATCTGGCTCCGGGGCACGAGCACGACCTTCGGGGCGCGGGGATACGCGCGGCACAGCGCCTGAAGCTGCGAGCGCGGAGCGGAGGAGGGATCCATGAGTGCCGGTCGTAGGGGAACTGTGGAGAGGAGTGAAGCAACCAGCGTCACCGAGGCGACGCAGGAGCCGTTCCCACCCCGCTGCCCCCACGCCGGACCGTCCCTCACAAGGTGCCGGTCGAGGGGCACAAAACAAAATTGAGAGGGACCGTCGCGGTTGCCCCCGGTGCTCTTGGTTTCCCTACGATTCCCCCTTCTTGTTCCGCCACGTCCACGGCGGCACTGGATCAGATTGCGCCCAGAGGCCCCGCTCGGCCCGTCGGGCGCGTTGCTCCAGCCGACCGAGACGATCGTCGTGAGAGGCGCGCCGCCGGTCCCACCACGCAAGCCCGCTTCGGATCAACTGCTCGTTGACCACGCGGTCGCCCACACGGAGCACGAACAGGGGCCGCCCGTCTTCGTCGCTCCCCTCCGCCACCGCGCGCACCCGCCGCTGGAAGACCGCACGCCGCAGGGCCCGCGCTGCCTCGATTCCACAGGGCTGCCCGAGCTCGGGCGCGTCGATCCCGTAAAGCTCAATCCGCACAATCTGGCCGGTCTCACGAAGCAACTCAACCGTGTCCCCGTCCAGCACCGCCCGTCCCGTGCCCACGTACGACTGCGCCTGGACAAGGACGGGACTCCACAGAAGCAGAACGAAGATCCCCCGCACAAGTCCTCGCACAAAGCCGGAAGACCAGACCGACGAACGGAGGACAAAGGCACGGGTCATAGCGAAAACTGGTGAATGCTCCTCATGTCTACAAAAGGAAACTCAGAAACCCGCCCAGGGCCGCGGCAGCCCATACCGCAAGGCTCAGGCGACGGAGCGTCGTTTCGCCCCCGCGCTCCCGACGCGCCCTCCACTGGCCTACGCCCCGAAGCCCAAATCCAAGGGCCACGCCGATGAGCACCCAGGTCCCCGCCTCCCGGAACGGATCGGTCCAGTGGGGCGAGAGCACGGCGTCGAGCACGAGGGCGCCGAGCAAAAGGGCAATAATCACTCCGAATACCGGCCAGGTGGCCAGGTCCGGGAGGGCCGATCGATTGGACACATCCATCATGCCGTCGTTCACCAGACGTTATGATTCGACGGGGTCGTGTGTCTAATGTATAAAGTCCCGCACATCTTCTCCGGCCGACGCCCCGTTTTTCCATGAGCGCCCCCGACACCCCGCCGCCGTTCGGTCCCTCCCCCACCGGTTCACGAGACGAGAACGAGGAGCTCCACGAACCGCCTCCGGGCCCGCCCGACGTGCCCGAGGCGCTCGTCCAGGACCTCTGGGCCCGCCAACGGTTTGCAACCGATGAGCTCACGACGACGAACGACGCGGCCGTTCGGACTCTCGATCCGGGAACCCAAAATCCCGATGCCGGGCCGGACTTTCAGAATGCTCACATCCGCATCGGTGGAATGGACTGGCGCGGCCACGTCGAGATCCACAACACCTCCGGCGGGTGGTTTGAGCATGAGCACCACACCGACCCGCGCTACGACAGCGTGGTGCTCCACGTCACCCTCCACGCCGACGTGTGGACCGGCGGCCTGCTGCGCTCCGACGAGTCGCCCCTGCCCGAGATCGTGCTCTACCCTCGCCTCGACACCCCGCTTCGCGAACTGCTCCACGCCTTCCACACGCGGGCCGATGACGACTCGCTCCCCTGCGCGCCGCGCTGGGACGAGGTGCCGTCCAATTATCGGTGGGCCTGGATTCACTACCTTGCCGGAGAGCGCCTGGCCCGAAAGCGCGACCAACTTCCCGATCCGGACGAGACCTCTCTGGACGCGGCCCTGCACGAACGGCTCTTCGCGGGACTGGGGTACTCGAAGAACGACGCGCCGATGTCGACGCTCGCCGAGCGCACGGCCCCCGACACCCTCCGCGCAATGGAGAATCCGCGGAACCGAGAAGCGCTCCTTCTCGGGACGGCGGGCCTTTTGCCCGAGCCCGGCGATCTGCTGGAGACCGACCGGGCCACAGCCGATTACGCGATGGCCCTCCGCGACCGCTTCCGGCGCCTTCAGGTGCGGCTCGACGTGGCGCCCATGTCGTCGACCGCCTGGTCCTTCTTCCGCCTGCGGCCCAACAACTTTCCGCCCCTCCGCATCGCGCAGGCGGCCGCCTGGTACGCCGACGGCGCTTTGCTCGCCGACGATCCGCTGTCGGTGCTCCGCGCGGCGCTGGACCGGGACAACCCCGGTGCCCTCCGCAACGCCCTCGACGCGACGCCGCCCGACTTCTGGCGCACGCACTACCACCTCACCAAGCGGGCCAAAGAGCACGATCCGAGTCTCGGCACCTCCCGCATTGACACGCTTTTGGTGAACGCCGTGGCCCCCCTCCTTCTGCTCGACGCCGAGCGCCGCGACGACGAGGACCAGTCCGAAGCCGTCCTGGCCCTCCTCCGCGCCCTCCCCGTCTCCGGAGACCGCGTGGTGCGCCGCTTCCGGGATCTCGGCACGAACGCCGACTCGGCCTTCGACGCCCAGGGGCTCCACGAACTGTACCGCAACTACTGCACGGAGGGGGGCTGCCTGGACTGCCGCATCGGCCAGCACCTCCTCAACCCCTCATCTTCCAATCCGTAAGCCCACGCGCAATCCGTAAGCCCACGTGACTCATCAACTCACCTACCTTCGACCCTGTGCTCGTCCGCATTGTCCGCATGACGTTCGCCCCCAATGCCGTCAAAGAGTTCCTCGACCAGTTCGACGAGACGGCCCCACAAATCCGCTCTTTCCCAGGATGCCGGCACCTGGAGCTGTGGCGAGACGCCGACGCGCCCGCCGCCTTCACGACCCAAAGCCACTGGAAAAGCACTGAAGCCCTCGATGTGTACCGGGACAGCACCCTCTTCCGCAATACCTGGTCGACCGTCAAGCCCCTCTTCGCCGACCGGCCTCACGCCCACAGCTATACCGTAGCCCGCTCGGCAGACGCGATCAGCAGCGCCGCCCGGCGGGCGACGAACTCAGAGACCCCATAATTGCTTCCTTGTCGGCGAAGAGCTAAAAGGCCAGTTCAACGCCCGCCCGAAATGACCGTCCCGGACGGGGAAGCCCCAGTCCAATGAAGACGGCCTCGTCGGTCAGATTCTCGCCCCGCACGTACAGGCGGCCGTCGACCCCGCTGGTGATATTCGACAGGGCGTAGCTGAGGCGAGCGTCCAGGACGAGTGACGGAGACGAGGGCAGCGGCACAAAATTGTTCTGCTCGTTGCGGGCGTAGACGCCTCCCGTGTAGCGGCCCTGCCCCATCACCGATAACCCGAACGGAAGCTCGTAGGAGATCCGACCGGTGCCCAGCCAGGTGGGCTTCTCATCGAGCCGCTGAGTGCCCGACTCCGTGAAGCCTCGGGGGCGGGACCACGTGAGGTTCCCGTCGAGCACGAGCGCCTCCGTTGGCGTCCAGCGCAGCGTCGTTTCGAGACCGTAGATGCGCGCGCCCTGCAGGTTGATGCGCTGCTCCTTCCCTTCGTTCGGCCCGTCCTGGAAGGTACGTTTGTCGATGGTGTCGTAGACCCGGTTGTGGAAGGCGGTCGATCCGACGTAGAGGGTCGACGTGCGGTACTCTACGCCCGCCTCGCCGATCCAGGCCGACACCGGCTTCAGGGTCGGGTTCGGCACGAACTTGCCGATCGCCGCGCCGAAGAGCTCCCGCATGGTCGGGAACCGCGTCTTTCGGCCAAAGGCCCCGCGCACGGCCCATCGCTGCCCCGCGTCGATCCGAATGCCGGTGTTCAGGCCCCACGTGTAAATCGGGTCGCGATCCGGAAACGGACCGGTTTCCGGCGTGGCCGTGCCGTCGAAGCTGGCCCCGGCGGTGAGTTCGACGCGGGGATGCACCTCCACCTCATACTCGGTGCCCACGCTGAAGATGTTCTGTCGATAGACGCTGACTGAGTCGGTGCCTTCCGTACCGCCGGAATAGGGGATGTTGGTCTGATGATGGCGAGTCGTCAGTCCGTTAAATGCAAGCATGAGCGTGCCTGCCGAAAGGGACTGCGTGCCAATGAGACGAATCCCAGCTGTCAGGTCCCGGTCTTCCTGGATGGACCTCAGGGCATCGTAATTAATGCTCTGGTAGTCGGCGATGTCCTGGGCGAAGCGACTCCCCCAGGCGGCCCCGCGAAGCGAGGTGTTCGTTCCCAGCGGCACCTGCCCGTTGGCAATCACGGTCGACTTTTGCCAGAGCGGATGCCGCCAATAGCGCGAGTCTCCAGGCCTCGCTTCATTTCCTTCCGGGGCAACCCCCTGCTCAGCATCGACGTGGAGCACTGAGACGGCCACCTGTCCGCCATTCCCAAAGCGGCGACTGGCTCGGCCAAAGGCGCTGAGGAGCTGCCGATCGGTGTTGATGCGGCGGTCCGCAAGGGGCTGGTTGTTCTCCAAATTCGCCCCTCCGGGAAGGGGTTGATTCCCCCGCTCGGTGTACTGCGCCGCCGCTGTATAGTCCCAATTCTGCGTGCGCCCGAGGTGCGTGACCGACGCACGACGTTGCTCGGCCGTGCCCAGGGCCCCTATCAGTTCGGTGCGCTGCCCCCGCGAGTCGAGGGTCCGCGACTGGAAGTTGATGGCCCCACCGAGAACGTTGGCCCCGTACCGCACCGAGGGCACCCCCTTCGTCACGGTCATCTCTCCGACCACGCTGGCGGGAATGAGGCTGATGTTAACCCGGTTGTCCCAGGGAATATTGAGGAGCGCCCCGTCAAAAAACTGCCCGACCTGCCGATCCCCCGCGTTGCGGAAGTAGAGAATGGTTTGGCCGCGGGAGTTGGTCTGGACGTGCGTGGCGGGCACCAGCTGCGCAAGCTCCGACACGTCCGCTGCATCCTGCGACTCGATCGCCGCGTATTCGATCTTTTGGACCGTAGAGACGGCGTCGGCGCCCCCGCGGCGCTCCTCACTGACCACAATTTCGTTGAGCGAGTACTCGCGTGGCGAGAGGGCGAATTTGACCGACGTCGCTTCCCCGGACCGCACCCTTACGGTCCGGCGCGCGCCCCCGTACCCCAGACCAGACACCTCGACGGTGTACTCGCCCGGGTCCAGTGCAATCTGAAAGCGGCCGTTTTCATTGGTGCTCGTGCCCTGAGTGGCATCTCCGCGTCGGAAGAGGACGTTCGCCCGCGCAATGGGCGTCTGCGATCCATCTTCCACTACGCGACCGCGAACGCGGCTCTGGGCGGAAGCATCGAGAGGGAGAAACGTTATGAGTAGGCATAGCACTGCCAGGCAATGCCAAAAAGAGCGGTAAGACATAGTTGTGGTAGGAGTGCGTGTCTAAAAGCCGTGGTTCACCGGCCTCGGTCCTCACGAGGACGCGCGAAGGCCGACCGGTGGAGCCGCAAGAAGGGAGACGGACTCACCCCCACGGCGGGGGATGGGGCACTTCCAGATACGGAGCTTGATGGTCCGCGAGAGAAAAGCGGGGAAAGGACTGCAGACGCGAGAGTGGGGATGGAGGCGACGCCACCGCGGCAGGGACCAGTGCGACCGGGCGATACGCAACAGGCCGCTGATGAACCGGGACTGTTGACCCCTTGAGCATCGGCGTGGTCATCGTCTGGGCGAGGGCGTTCAGATAACGCTCTTCCTGCCGATCGTGCACCACCCAGACGTGCCAGACGTCGCTTCGCCACTCTTCGTGGACGATGTCGTAGAGGTTGCCCCGGTACCGAAACTCGTGTTCCTCAATCCGTACGAACGACGAGCTGGGGGATTGGCGCTCGGACCGCGAAATGGTCAGATGCTGGATTTCCGCCGTATTGCTGAAGGGCTCCGACGCCGCAGCAATCTTGCGATGCATTTCCTGCTGGGCGTGATGACGGCCCAGCAACGCGCCCAGCATGCCCACCTGTCCCCCAAACAGGGACAACATGAGAAAAGCAGCGAGCGCCCTTCGCATCGACACCGGAATTACCTTCGAGAAGTTTGCTTCCCTCAAACAGAAAAGAAAGTCGGTGAGGCGTGCCGTATTTTGCAGCGACGATCGTGCGCGTCGAGCGGTAGCTCGGGAGCGTTCCGGCGTGTTCGGGCGCTGTTGGCCGCACCTGATCGCGTAGAGCGCGATGCGCCCGTTTGCCGCTACAGACCGCGAAGGGCCTGCTCCATGGTGAGCTGCCTTTCATTGATCGGGGTGGGAAAGCCGATGGGCCGGATGGTATACCGCCGGTCGGTCTCCGGTCGTGCGGTCGGGGGCGCCGTGCCCCGAACGATCGCTCGCACGCTTCGGATCACCCGCTGGTAGTTCTGCTGCACCAGGCGCTGCTCGGTGACGGTGGCCCCGTAGGCGTTGTTCAGGTTTCGATAGCTCGCGTCGGGGGAAAACTGCTCCACCCGGTCCCGCTGTTTCTGAAGCAGAGACTTGTGCTCCTCTACCAGGGCCTGAAACTGCTGGGCGAGCGACTGGAGCGTGTCGGCGTTCGCGGCCGCCGTTTTCAATTTCTGCAGATCGGCCTCTGCCCGGTTGAGCTCGTCCTCGAAGGTCTGAACCGCCTTCTGCATCGCCTGGTAGGTTTTGGGCTCCGTATCGTAGCCGCCGTAGGTTCGGCAGCCGCTCAACAGCAGTCCCACGAAGGCAACGAGCAGAACAGAATGACGCGACCGCAGCATGTAGAGCAAAGGGCTGTCGTATGACGTCGAAGACGGTTCACCGAATGACCGAAAGGAGAGCTCGGGGTCTGGCCACTTTCGCGTTTCTTGCCGCCCCCCTCTCACCGGCAAGGTCCGGGGCACGGGAACCACTGTCCGCCGAACGGACACCGGCCCCTCGGAGAAACATCGAGCTTTCACAGATGGTATTCTACAGTCCGGCCCCCAGCGGCCCGATCGCCGTGCCCTGCCCACGTCACGGGGCGGGCTCGATCTCGTTCCGATGACGACGCAGTAGCTTATTCCCCCATGAGCAATCAGACGGCCCGCCTCGTTCAGCGCCTGCGCACCCGCCTCCGGCGAGCCATGCGACGCATGTCGTGGGCCGAACTGGCGTTTGGGGGCGCGGTGGCCCTCGGCAGCGTGGCGGCCCTGTGGCTCGTCGCCGCAGCCCTGGAGGCCACCCTGTGGCTGGAGCCGACCTTTCGAACTGGGCTTCTTGTTGTGGTCGGGGCCAGCCTCCTCGGGATCGGCGCAGCATTCATCGCGCGCCCTCTGGGCCGCCTGCTCGGGCTTCTGAGCGGCCCCACCGACCAAGAGGTCGCTCGCACCGTCGGCGCCCATCACCCGGTCGTAGCGGATCGGCTGGTGAACCTGCTCCAACTTGCTGAGGGCCAGGGATCGCATGCCCCGACGCCGTACGTGGACCGGGCCGTCCAGCACCTCGCCGAACAGATCGACGAGGTGGAGTTCGACGACGTGGCCGACTTTGAGCCGGCCCGCAGCGCCGCGCGGTGGGCCGCCCTTCCCCTCCTGGCCGTCCTCGCGTTTCTGCTCGCCGCCCCGTCGACCTTCTTGGGCGCCTCCGGGCGACTCCTCGCGCCCCAGACCGACTTCGACCGGCCCGCGCCCTTCGAGTTCGCCGTCACGCCGGGCCATGCGCGCCTCGTCAAGGGCGACTCCCTCCGCATCAGCGTCCGCACCACCGGCACGGTCCCTGAAACGGCAACGCTGCTCCTCCGCAACCCCGACGACGAGTCGCCGCAGCGCATCGCCCTCCAGGCCGACACCACCGGCACGTTCCGCCACACCGTACCCAACCTTCGGCGCCCCCTCCGCTATCGTGTTGTGGCCTCGCCGGTGCGGACCCAATGGTTCGCGGTCGAGGTCGCCCAGCGTCCCTTTCTCCGACAGTTGCAACTCCAGGTGATTCCCCCCGCGTACACCGACCGGCCCGCCCGTAAGCTCGCTCCCAATGTGGGCGACGTGACGGCACTGCCCGGGGCGCAGGTGCGCGTGTCGGCGACTCTCGGCGGCGCCCCCGTCGCCGACGCGTCGCTGGACTTCGAGAACGGACCGACCCAGTCGCTCACTGTCACGGACGACTCGGCCACCGGACGCTTCCCCATCCAGCGCGAGGACACCTACGTGCTCCGCCTGCAGAGCGACGGCGGCATCCCGAACCGCGACCCGATTCGCTACGACGTGTCCCTCCAGGCCGACGCCCGCCCCTCCGTTACCTTCCTCCAGCCGGACGGCACCGCCGAGTTGACGCCGTCCCTAACCCAGCAGCTCCGCCTTCAGCTGAGCGACGATTACGGCTTCCAGCGCGTCGAGCTGTTCTACCGTCGCGTCAGCGGCGACTCCTCATTCGCCTCGATCGAGCTTCCCCTCTCCTCACTGCCGTCGGAACAGACCGATCAGGTACTCCGCCACGAGTGGCTTCTGGTTCAGGAAAGCGGCCTCGACCTGGAGCGGGGCGACGCGGTGGCCTACTACGTGAAGGCCTGGGACAACGACACCGTGAACGGCCCCAAGAGCGGACGCACGGCCACCCAGCGCCTTCGCTTCCCCTCCCTCTCTGAGCAATACGAAGAGCTCGACACCCTCCAGCAGGAGACCGGCGAGCAGATGCAGCAGCTCGACCGCCAGTCCGAAAACGTGCAGCAACAGTTCCGCAAGCTCCGCGACGAGCTTCGACGCACGCGCGAGACCAACTGGGAAAACCGTCGCC
This sequence comes from Bacteroidetes bacterium QH_10_64_37, assembly GCA_003023105.1. The sequence goes on along the minus strand of PXSZ01000010.1, from coordinate 52,850 downwards.
AGCTCGAACGCATGCAACAGCAGCAGAAATCGCTGTCGGAGGGCAAAGAAGAACTCGCCCGTCAGGTCGACTCCCTGAACCGGGAGATGCAGCGCAACGACCTGTCGAGCCCAAAGACGAGCGAAAAATTCCAGGAGCTGAAGCGCACCATTGAGGGGATGCAGTCGAAGGACCTGCAGAAGGCGCTCCAGAAACTGCGGCAGTCGATGCAGAAACAGAGCTTCCCCCAGATGCAGTCGACCATGCAAAACACCAAGTCCCGCCTGGAGCAGCAGCAACAACAGCTGGAGCGCACGCTCAACCTGTTCAAACAGCTCAAGGCGCGGCTGAAGATGGAGGAGCTTACGCGCCGGGCCGAGGACCTGAAGAAGCGGGAGGATCAGGTCGCCAAGAAGACCGCTGAGCGGATGGATTCCTCCGCCGTCTCCGACTCGACCCGCTGGTCCGACGAGTCTCGTCCCTCTTCCGACTCTCTCTCTTCGGACTCCTCCGCAACGCTCCAACCCTCACCCGCCGACTCCGCTGCAGCGCCTCGCTCCGATTCGACCGCCGCTGGACGCGACTCGTCGTCCACCGCTCCCTCCGACTCGCGTTCGGCACAGCAGTCCTCCTCCCCCGACTCCTCCGCCAACGAGGACCTGGCCCGCGAGCAAAAGAAGCTGTCCAAGGAGATGAAAAAGCTCATGGAGTCGATGAAAAAGGCCAAGCAGGAGATGAAGGACGTGCCCTCGACGCCGAAGAAGAAGCTCCAGAAGCTGCGAAAGAAGATGCAGCGGCAGAACCTGCCGAAGAAGATGCGCCAGAACAGCCGGAAGCTGCGCAAAAATCAAACGCAGCAGGCCCGCCGGCAGCAGCGACAGCTCCAGAAGCGCCTGCAGAACATGCAGTCCCGGTTGTCGCAGATGAAGCAGCAGATGGAGAGCCAGCAGCGGCAGATGAACATCTCCGGCCTTCGCAGTGCGCTCGAGAACACCCTTCGTCTCTCGAAGGACCAGGAAACCCTGCGCACGACCGTCGAGAAGTTGGAGGGCGACGGGCCCACGGTCCGCCGCTACGCCGTGAAGCAGAAGAACCTCTCTGGGGGACTCCAAACGTTGGCCGACTCGCTGCAATCGATCGCCGGCAAGCTGCCGAAGATGTCGCAGGCCGTCCAGAAGAAAACGGGCGATGCGCTGCGGGCCATGGAGAAGTCGACCACTGCACTCGACGAGCGCGAGGCCAACGAGGCCACGGGCTACCAGAAAACGTCCATGATGCATCTCAATGAGCTGGCCCTCATGCTCTCGCGGCTTCTGGACCAGATGCAGAAACAGCAGCAGAGCGGGGGCAGCGGCAAGATGTCGATGCAGCAGGCCATGCAGCAGCTCCAGAAGGCCTCCGGTCAGCAGCAGAAGCTCAACCAGAAGATCCAGGAGTTTCTCAACAAGGCTCAGGGCAAGCGTCTCTCGCCAAACATGAAGGCTCGGCGCAAGCAACTTGCCAAACAGCAGCGCCAGATCAAGCAGCAGCTCGAAGAGATGGACATCGGGGAGGAGACCAAGCAGAAGCTTCTCGGCGACCTCCAGAAGATTGCCAAGGAGATGGAGAAGTCCGCCGAGGAGATGGAGAGCAGTCGCCACAGCCGCGACCTCATCGATCGCCAGCAGCAGATCCTCACACGGCTTCTCAACGCCCAGCAATCGCTCCGCACGCAGGGCAAACAGCAAAAGCGACGCGGCCGCCGGGCGGACGAGAACGTCGACCGACAGCGCCCCGGCGAGCGGCCCGACCCGGACGAGGCCGACGCGCTGCGCCGCGATCTGATTCGCGCCCTGGAGATGGGGTACAACTCGGACTACGAGGAGCTCATTAAGCGGTACTTCGAGCTCCTCGAGCAGAACGAAGAGCCGAAGGAGTAGCCCCCGGAAGGCGTGAGGGGGCCGATTCAGACAGAGTGCCCGCCGCCTGCGTCAAGACGTGTCTTGGATGTTCCCCAGAACGCAGCGGCAAAATAAAAACGGCCCCGCCGAAGAGCAGAGCCGTCTCTGAGCACTATGCAGTAGCGGGGGCGGGATTCGAACCCGCGACCTTCAGGATATGAGCCTGATGAGCTACCACTGCTCCACCCCGCGATATAAGGCACAATCTGGTATTTGTCAGGCCGGACAAGGTTTCAATGCGAGCCGGTTTCACGGCGATCTAACAGCCGATTTGCAGACTTCCAACGAAGAGACAGAGCCGCCTCCCGGATTCGAACCGGGGACTTCATCCTTACCATGGATGTGCTCTACCACTGAGCTAAGGCGGCAACCGTCATTGTCGAATTGCGACTGTCGAGTTTCGAATGTAGTTCGAGCCCCACTGCCATTCAACTCCCCACTCGAGAATCGAGGCTGTTATGAGCGGGAGACGGGATTCGAACCCGCGACGTTCACCTTGGAAGGGTGATGCTCTACCCCTGAGCTACTCCCGCAGATACAAGTTGGAGTGGGGAGTTCGGAATTCCAGACCTCGTTCTCACACTCCAAACTCCATATTCCACATTCCCAACTCGAACCGGTGGGCCGGGGAGGATTCGAACCTCCGAAGGCATAAGCCGGCAGATTTACAGTCTGCTGCGTTTGTCCACTTCGCTACCGACCCCGGTGGAGGACGCGAACGCATAAATCACTGCGCACCCCGTCGTTCCAGGTCTACTTCAAGATTCTGGGGGCCAAAAAGTTGCCCGGGAGGGGGTCGAATTTCAAATGAAGAGCCCCCTACGGCAGCGCGATTGCATGTTAAAATCCGACTCGGGCCTCTGGAGACTCCGCTGCCTCTGATCGACGGATGAGGCCGAAATGAGTGGGGAACAATGGGGGTGTAGGAGCGCGGGCGCTCTGACGTTCTGCCATGTAGAACGCCGCGATCAGACCCCCATCGTTAAGATGCGATTGCCGTGCCCCCCTGCGGTCGGGGGCAGTTTCCCCTTTCTTGAAGCTCAGCGCGGGCGACACAGCGCGTGGCGGACCCCGTTTCCGAAGAGTAGTCCGACGCCAAGCGCTTCGCGTCGGGAGAAGCCTACTGCTCTCGTTCCTCCTCTCCCTCAAAATCAAGAGCCGCGGAGTTGATGCAGTACCGCTGGCCGGTAGGCTCGGGCCCGTCCTCGAACAGATGCCCGAGGTGGGCGCCGCACTCTGCGCACACGACCTCGGTCCGGCGCATGCCGAGGCTGTGGTCGGCTTCGAGCTCAACGTTCCCGCTCTCAATCGCGTCGTAGAAGCTCGGCCAGCCGCTGCCGGACTCAAACTTGGTATCGGAGTCGAAGAGCGGCGTGTTGCAGACCACACAGCGGTACGTCCCGTCCGCCTTGTGGTCCCAGTATTTGCCGGTGAAGGCGCGCTCCGTCCCAGCCTCCTGGGTGACGTGGTACTGCTCGTCGGTAAGCTCTTTGCGCAGGGCGTCGTCCGAAGGGCGTGTGCGATCCATCTTAGCCATAACTCAGGTTGTACCCTATTCACAGGTTGTGCTCTAACGAATGGACACGGGGAGGGAGGAGACGCGGAGAGGCGTTTGTTTTGTTGCGCCCCTCGTTCTCCGCGTCCCCCGCATCGGTCCGAACGAAGTGCCTACGCTAAAAGTCGCAATTTGGGTTAGCGACCGGTTGCCCTTGGCGAATTCAACTCAAGAGGCGTCGTCGGAGTCTTGCGAGCGATCGTCGGCCGACCTCCGATCCTCGTCCAGGACCTCAGTCTCAACCTCTTCCGAGGCCCCGTCTTCTTCCGGCGCCACCTCTCCGTTGGTCGAGGGGAGTTGATCGAGATCCTCCACCTCTCCATTCACAAGCTTGAGCACATCGCTCCCAGGCACCTCCGCTCGTTCAAGCAGCATCTCGGCCAGTTTATTGAACGCATCCCCGTGCTCGGTCAGGGTATCGACGGCCCGCTGGAAGGCGTTCTCGGTAATGCGGCGGATCTCTTCGTCGACTTCTCGCGCCGTCTCGTCACTGTACTCGCGGCCCTTTGCCAGCTCTTCTCCAAGGAAGACGTTTCCCTGATCCTCGCCGAGCGAGATGTGCTTGAAATGCTCGCCCATGCCCCAGTCGAGGACCATCTTGCGAGCCATCTTGCGAACCTGCTTCAGGTCGTTCTCGGCACCGCTGGTGGCCGTATTGAAAATGACCTCTTCCGCCGCGCGCCCCCCCATGATGACGGCCAGCCGGTCGAGCAAATAGTCGAGCCGGTAAAGGTACTTGTCCTTCTCCGGCAACTGCTGCGTGACGCCCATCGCCTGCCCCCGAGGGACGATGGTGACCTTGTGGACTGGGTCGGCGTGGGGAAGGACGGCCGCCACGATGGCGTGGCCCGCCTCGTGGTAGGCCAGCAGCTTCTTCTCCTCGTCGTCGAGGACGAGCCCCTCCCGCTTCAAGCCCATCATCACCTTGTCCCGCGCCTCCTCGATGTCACTGCCCTGAATGGCATTGTGCTCGTAGCGGCCCGCCAGCAGCGCCGCTTCATTGAGCAGGTTTTCGAGGTCCGCCCCGCTGAAGCCCGGCGTGCTGCGGGCAATCTCTTCGAGGTTTACCTCGTTGCTCAAGGGCTTATTTTTGGCGTGAATCTTCAGAATCTCGTACCGGGCCTGCTTGGTCGGGAGGTCGACAGTGATCTGACGGTCGAAGCGGCCGGGGCGGGTGAGGGCCGAATCGAGGATGTCGGGCCGGTTGGTGGCGGCCATGACGATGACCCCTTCGTTCTCCTCGAAGCCGTCCAGCTCGGAGAGAAGCTGATTGAGGGTCTGCTCCCGCTCATCGTTGCCGCCGCCGAGGCCGGCCCCACGCTTGCGGCCAATCGAATCGAGCTCGTCGATGAAGATGATGGCGGGAGACGTCTCTTTTGCCTCGCTGAACATGTCGCGGACGCGGGAGGCGCCGACGCCCACGAACATCTCCATGAAGTCGGACCCCGAGACGCTGAAGAAGGGCACGTCCGCCTCGCCGGCTACCGCCCGGGCAAGCAGCGTCTTTCCGGTGCCCGGCGGCCCCACGAGCAGGACGCCCTTCGGCACCTTTCCGCCCAACCCCTCGAAGCGCTCGGGGTTCTTCAGGAACTTGATGATCTCGCGCAGCTCCTCCTTGGCACTGTCGGCCCCGGCCACGTCGTCGAACGTGGTGTCTTCCTCGTCCTTGTCGTACAACTCCGCCTTGCTCTTCCGAACCGAAAAGAGCCCCTGTCCCTGCGACTGCATGCGGCGAAGGAAAATGTATCCCACCCCAAAGAGCAACAGCACGGGCAGGAGCCCCATGATTACCAGCCCCCACGGGAAGTCGCTCTTCGGCTTCGTCACCACCTCCACGTTCTGGGCTTCGAGCCGGCCCATCAGCTTATCGTCGCCGAACGAGGGCAGATAGGTGACAAAATTCTCATATTCCACCGTATTCCCCTCCTTCGTGGTGCTCGTCTGAGACTTGAGCGTCCCGGTGAGGGTGTTGCCTTCCACCACCACGCGCTCGACGTTTTCCTGCTGCAGCTGGGCGCGAAACTCGCTGTAACTGATGCGCTCGCCCCCGGCGGGGCCCATGCCCCAGTAGCTGTACGCCCACAGCGCGAGCAGCGTCCCCGCAATGATCCAGATGATCAGACGCCCGCGACTGGTACCGGGCGGGGATCCCTTCGGTATTCCGGATCCGTTTTCGTTCTCGTTCTGAGGAGCTCGGTCGGCCACGTTAACTCAACTCATTGGTTACGATCATCGAGGGTCGCACGATCGAAACCCGCCATCCGCACGATCCAGACGCCGGTTACTGATCACGGGCAATCGTTCATACACCCACAGGGAGGGATTGTGTCCCGGCGGTCCTCGGTGAAGAGCATTCATCCTTGCAGAGAAGGTTCGTTACACGGACGTTTCGGGGATAGATCCGCAAAATTCGGTTGCTTCTATTCAGGTATGTGGATTATGCTGTAAGGTTGCGTTTCCTCACCCGAACTGGACGTTCCCCCAACTCTCTTCCCCCTCCTACCTATGACCACATCCCCGTCCCGCCCCGCTGATTCCTTCCCCTTTGGCCAAGAGGTCGTGTGGGAACCCGATCCCGAGGTTGTCGCCAATTCCAATTTGCGCACGTTCATGGATCAGCACGATCTGCCGGACCTCGATGCCCTGCAGGAACGCTCCACGTCCGACGTCGGCTGGTTCTGGGAGGCGGTGCTCGACGACCTCGACATCGAATTCTATCGCGACTACGACGCGATCGTCGATCTCTCCAACGGCATTGAGCGCCCGACTTGGTGCGTAGGCGGAAAGATGAATATTGTGCATAACCTGCTCGACAAGTGGCAGGGCACGCCCGTCGAGGATCGCGTGGCGCTGCGCTGGGAACGGGAGGACGGGACGACGGAGGCCTTGACCTACGGCGAATTGCATCGGCGCGTGTGTCGCTGCGCGAATGCGCTCCGCGACCTGGGGCTCGGGATGGGGGACCGGATTGGGCTCTACATGCCCATGACGCCGGAGATTGTCATTGCCTTCCTGGCGATCGTCAAAATTGGAGGCATCCTCCTTCCCCTCTTCAGCGGCTACGGGGTGGGCGCCCTCGTCACCCGCCTCCAGGGGGCCGACGCCACGGCGCTCTTTACGGCCGACGGCTTCGCGCGCCGGGAACGCCCGATTGAGATGAAAGAAACGGCGGATCAGGCCGTCGAGCAGTGCCCGACCGTCGAGCACGTGATCGTGCATCGACATCTGGAACGAGGCGACACGCCCATGACAAACGGGCGCGATCGCTTCTGGGACGATTTTGTGTCGGGGCAAAGCACGGAGGCCCGCACGGCGCGGACCGACGCCGAGGATGTGGTGATGATCATCTACACGAGCGGCACCACGGGGCCGCCGAAGGGGACGGTGCACACGCACTGCAGCTTCCCCATCAAGGGCGCGCAGGACATGTATCACCCGATGGACCTGAAGCCTGGGGAGACGATGTACTGGATGAGCGACATGGGGTGGATGATGGGACCGTGGCTCGTCTTCGGAACCCTCGCCATTAGCTCCACCATGGTGATCTACGACGGGGCCCCCGACCACCCCGATTCGGGCCGCCTCTGGCGCATGGTGGACGACCACGACGTGACCCACCTCGGCGTCTCGCCCACCCTCATCCGTGCCCTCAAGACGCAGAGTGACGAGCATGTGGCTGCGTCGGACCGATCAAGCCTGCGCGCCATCGGCTCCACCGGCAGCCCCTGGGACCCCGAGTCGTGGTCGTGGTGCTTCGAGACGGTCCTGAACGGTGAGAAGCCGATCCTCAACTACTCCGGCGGCACCGAGATTTCCGGCGGCATCCTCTGCGGCAACTTCCTGACACCGCTCAAGCCCGCTGCCTTCTCCGACCCCGTGCCCGGCATGGACGCCGACGTGGTGGACGCCGATGGAAATCCCGTTCGCGGCGAGGTCGGCGAGCTCGTCCTCCGCAAACCGTGGATTGGCATGACGCGGGGCTTCTGGGGCGAGGACGACCGCTACCGCGACGCCTACTGGAACCGCTTCGAGGACGTGTGGGTGCACGGCGACTTCGCGGCCATCGACGCGGACAGCCTCTGGTACATCCTGGGCCGCTCGGACGACACGATCAACGTGGCGGGCAAGCGCCTGGGCCCCGCCGAGATTGAGGCGCTCCTGAACGCGCACGAGGCGGTCGCGGAGAGCGCGGCCATCGGCGTGCCCCACGACGTGAAGGGCTCCGAGATCGTCGCGTTCGCGGTGCTAAAGCCGGACCGCGACGAGAGTGATGCCCTCCGCGAGGAGCTCCTGCAGGTCGTGGTCGACGAGATGGGCAAGCCCCTGAAGCCGCGCGAGATCCTGTTCGCCAACGCGCTGCCGAAGACGCGCAACGCCAAGGTCATGCGCCGGGTCATTCAGGCGGCCCACCTCGGGGAGGACCTCGGCGACACGTCGAGCCTCGAAGACCCCGGCACCGTCGAGGCCATCCGGGAGGCGCGGTAGTGCTCGTTCAATTCCCCCTCCAAGATTCACGGACTCGCCCATCCGCAAACATCCACTCCGCCTCTCGCGTACCATCGATCAGATCAAGACATCGTGAACGCCAATGGGGAAGCAATGTCGGTGCGTGCGTTCGCATTATCCGTGTTGTCGCTCTTGCTGGGGGGAGGGGCCGCTCCGTGTCTAAGCGTCGCTCAGGCACCCGCGACCCGCACCATTAAGGGCCGCGTGCTCGACGCCGAGACGGACGCGCCCCTGCCCGACACTCACGTCTTCCTCGCTCAGTCGATGAACGGAACCGTCACCGATTCGGCCGGGCGGTTTCGCCTCGAACGGGTCCACCCGGGAGCGAAACGGCTCTACGTGTCGCGGGTCGGATACGCCAACAGAGCCCTCACCTTCCGGCCCGTGCCGGGTCGGACGCAAATCTTCACTCTCCGACTGGCGTCGGAAGTGCTCCAGTCGCCGCCAGTCACCGTCTCGGCGGAGCGGGACGAGGAGTGGTACGAGCGCCTCGATCGGTTCAAACGCCTTTTCATTGGGACGTCAGGATACGCCAAGAAGTGCAGGTTCGAAAATCCTGAGGTGCTTCGTTTTGAGGAAAAGTGGTGGGGCAAGTTCAAGGCGCAGGCCGAAAAGCCGATCGTCATCGAAAACTGGGCGCTGGGGTACCGCCTTACCTACTTTCTGAAGGAGTTCGAAGAGAGCGGTCCGGTCGTGCGGTGGGACGGCGAGCCGCTCTTTGAACCCCTCACGCCCAATGACTCCGCACAGGCGGCCCGGTGGCGGAAGAACAGACGAGAGGCGTATCGGGGCTCGCTTCGCCATTTTCTCCGTGCCCTCCTCGCCGATCGGGTAGAGGAAGAGCAGTTCGATCTGTACCGACTCCCGCGCGCCTCCGCCTTCCGCTACACGTCCCGCGCCGACCGAATGCCCACGAGCCGCGACCGCATTTTAGAGCCCGGCCCCGACTCCACGTATCTTTTCGACGCCTGGGACCGTCTCGAAGTGGTCTACCGGGGCGAGCCGGAGAGCGAAGCGTATCTGGAGTGGGCGGACCTCCGCCGCGCGCCCCGAGACCACCAGACCTCCCAGATTGAAGTCAACGAGCACCCAATTCACATCGACCCGTACGGAAAAATCGTGGAGCCGTACGGGGCAACGCTCTACCGGTACTTTGCCTTTACGATGCGGATGTCCAACCTCCTCCCCCGCGAGTACGAGCCGCCGGAGTAATGTGCTCAGCCGCAATCCCGCACATCAAACAGTTTTTTCCGTATCGGAGCGTATTTTTGTGACTCGTGACTCTTGACTGATGACTCTTCCCCCCGCATCACGCCCTCACATCATCCAGAACGCGTTCTCGTAGTGGTTGACCTCGGGCTGTTCGTTGCGGAGCATCACCGTCACGACGTCGAACCGCGCCGGCGCCCCTTCGAACTGGCGCTCATGCAGGTAGGCCCGCGCGACCGTCATCAACGACTTCTGTTTCTCCTCGGTGATGGAGGCCTCCGGGGCGCCAAACTCCATCCCGCTGCGCGTCTTCACCTCTACAAACACAATTTCGCCGCCCCCGTCCGGGTCGAAACATACCAGGTCTACTTCGTTGCGCTCAAAGTGGTAGTTGCGCTCCAGGACGCGGTAGCCGGCCTCTTCGAGATGGGCGGCCGCCACATCTTCGCCGCGGTCCCCAATGTCGTTGGTTGTCGTCATAGTGTAGAGAATCTCGTGGGAACGCGCGTTAGCGATCAGAGTCGGGATCATCGGAAGGAGCGTTTTCGAGCCGAAGCGCAACGTCGAGAAGCCGCTCGATCTGGTCGACGTTCTCGTTTCGGACAAGGGGAAGAAGCGCCTCGGACACGCCTTCGAGCACTTTCACGAGATCGACCAGGTTGGACAGGCGGCGGTGCAGCACCTGCTCGGCCTCGGGGCGGTCCTCAATCGGTTCGTCCTCGTCAACCAGCAGGTCGGCGCAGTCCTCCAGCCGCGACCGCACCGGATGGACTTCCCGGCGCTGTCGCTCCTCGATGATGCGGGCGGTGATCTGCCAAACGTCCTTCTCGGCCTCGTAGTAGTCTTTGCGGGAGTCGGCCCGTTGGGCTTTGGTAACCAGTTCCCAGTCTACCAGGGACCGAAGATTCATGTTGGCGTTGCCCCGGCTCACGTCGAGCCGCTCCATGATCTGGTCGGTGTTGAGGGGGCGTTCTGCGCAGTAGAGGAGCGCGTGGATCTTGGCCATCGTGCGGTTGATGCCCCAGGTCGAGGCCATCTCTCCCCACAGCGAGACGAAGCGGTCCACCGCGCTTCGGACGCGGGGAGTGGAGACGTCGTTCGCCGTCGAGGAATCGCAGATTGTAGACCCGGAGGACGCCATGAGACCAGCCTCGTTATTGCAATGCAGCCGCGGACATCGGCCTCCGTCCGGGAAACCTACTCCTCAATCCCTCCGAATTGTTTCTCCGGGGCGGGGTGAATCTAGAGCAATCAGTCAGGCTGAGCAACTGCAGCCTCTGCTGCCCCTGATTCAGAGATCGAGTTCGGCATGTATGAGAGCGCACGCGCCGAATTCTATCGGGGTGAGGCGTGGGAGAATGAGGGGAATCGGAGAACATCTCCCGAACGCCATCAGGGAGGGAGAGTGGGCGAAGAGGGCTGAAGTAAAGAAAGGCCGTCACCTTGCTCGAATCAGGGCAGCACAGATTCCACGCCCACACGCACTCACGCCCAAACGCCCATGCGCAACCTCTGTGCGTTCGAGCACCCTGGAGCACAGGCAAAACGATTTACGAATCTCCTCACGCATCGGTATACATCGACGCCCACAGTTCATACACTGATGGCGCTCCGAACCACAAAACACTTCAATTCTCGAAATTTGACTTCGGCATGTCGACCTCCTCTCGGCTCGACGCTCCCGCAATCACCATTACGACGGATTTCGGCACCGAGGACGCCTACGTTCCGTCAATGAAGGGGACGATGCTCTCCATCTGCCCGAAGGCGCGGTTTGTGGACGTGACCCACGAAATCAGCCCCCAGGACGTGATGGAGGCGGCCTTCGTGCTGCGATCGGCTCGCCCGTACTTCCCGGAGGACGTGGTCCACCTGGTGGTCGTGGATCCGGGCGTGGGCACGGACCGGCGGGCCGTGGCTCTCCGCGCTGAAGGCCAGTGGTTCGTGGGGCCGGACAACGGGGTGTTTCCCCTCGTCCTGGACCAGAAGCCGCCCGACGCGATGGTGGAGCTGGACGACCCGGCTTTTTGGCGGAGCGCGTCCCCCAGCACCACCTTCCACGGGCGTGACATCTTCGCCCCCGCCGCCGCCCACCTTGCGGCCGGGCGGTCCGTCGAGGAGATCGGGACGGCGATTGACACGCTCGAACCGCTCCGCTGGGCGCAGCCCTCTACGGCCTCGCAAACGGTGCAGGGCTGGGTGGTCCACGTGGATCACTTCGGGAACTGCATCACCAACATTCAGCGGTCGACCCTGGCCGAGGCCGCCGGGCTGGAGGCGTCGGCCCCACCGCTCGACGCCCTCCCGCCGCTGAAGGCCTACGCAGGGAATACGGTGCTCCAGGCGCTTCACCCGACCTACGGAGCGGTGCCGGAGGGCGACCCGTTGTTGCTCTTCGGAAGCACGGGGCACCTCGAAATCGCCGCCAACGGGGGGAACGCCGCCGAACTGCTGGACATACGAAAGGGCGATTCCGTGAAACTCGTCTTCGAAGAGCCGACCGGGTAGGTCATCGTCAGTCCCCGACTCGGCCGTCCGGTTGCGACGTTTATGATCCTTCCCTCCTCTTCTTCCGACACCTCTCCGCTCCTCGGGCATCTGAAGACGCTTTACCCCCTGGCCTGTCTGCGGGTGGGCCCGGAGGAGGCCCCAACGCTCCTTCTCCGCGTGTATGAACAGGCGGCGGAGCAGCCGCCCGCAGAGCGTCCCGACGATCTGAAAGGGTGGCTCCTCACCCTTCTCTACGAACATAGCGAAGCTCCCTCGCGCTCGGAGGGAGAGCCCTCGGAAGAAGCAACCGGGGCCGTCCCGGGAGCAGACGAATCCACACCCGATCCCCTGCGGCGGGACGTAGCCGAAACCCTTCTAAAAGACGCCCTGCCCGTCGCCCTGACTGCCTGCGCTCCCCGGGAGCGATTTCTTCTTGCGATGGATGCGTTTGGAAGCGCCGACGACACTCGGGCCCCCAATTCCACCACCATCGATGTCTCGGACGCCCACGCGACCCTTTGGCGCAGGCTCCGGACCGTCCTCTCTGAGCCCGAGTACGCCCTTGTTGACGAGTTCGTGTCCGACGCGGCCCTCCGGACTGCGGTGCGGAAGTGGGTCGCGACCCGCTTCTCCTCCGTTCCCGGCTCGCTCCGGTCCCGGATCCGGGCACTCTTGGAAACGGCGCGGCCCTCCGGAAACGCCCCCGCGAATGAGCACGATCCATCCTCGACCAAGGGATCTTCGTCGCTCCTCGACCGCCTCCCCGCGCGACCGCGCCCCCGCGCTCTTCTGCTCACGTTCCTGATCGGCGTGCTGGTGCTGGCGGGCGGGATCGGGGCGTGGTACGCGACACAGCCATCGCCTGCTCCCTCGTCGTCGAGCACGAGCCTCGTCGCCTTCTCGGCGGAGCAGGCCCGCGCTGTCACGCCCGAACTGAAATCCAACGACCAAGCCGAGGCGGAGGCCTTCGTGGAATCGACCTGGGGCCGCCGGATTCAGGTGCCCAGCATCGAGGACGCTCGGCTCCAGGGCGTGGGTCGCGCCCGCACTGACGGCGGGGCAGAGATTCCCGTCTTGCTGTACGCGAACACCGGCGACAGCACGCGCATCGCCACGTTTGCCTACAGCTACGCCCTCGTCGACCAGATCGAGGCCACAGCCACCTTGGACGCACCGGTCCGCAAAGCGCTTGCCCGGCGCAACCACCTCGTGGCCGATACGGAAGCGTCCCACACAGGCCTCCTGTGGCGCGATCGGGACGACATTTTCGTCGTCGTAGCGCCCTCCACGTCTGCCGACTCGCTGCGGACAAGACTCCGGCCGTAGGGCTACGCAGGATTCGCCGCCGGAATCCGGAGGCGGAAGATCGACCCTTCGCCCACGGTCGACGAGACGAGTTCCAGGCTCCCACCGTGGTAGCTCTCCACCACGCGACGGGCCAGGCTCAGCCCCAGCCCCCAGCCGCGCTGCTTGGTGCTGTAGCCGGGCCGAAAAATGTTCTTCCACTGCTGCCGCTCGATGCCCCGGCCCGTGTCCTCCACCTCGATGACCACCTGCCCGTCGTCCTCCCAGCCCGCAACCGTGATGGCCCCTGTGTCGTCCTCAATGGCATCGAGGGCGTTCTTGAGGAGGTTCTCCAGCACCCAGGCAAAGAGCTCCTCGTTCGCCTCGGCTTCCAGTGAATCCGGCATCTCCACGGTCAGGTCAATCGACTGCCCCTGCCGGGGAATGCGGCGGCGGAGATAGGCCGCCGTCTGCTTCACGATGGGGACGAGGTCGCAGCGCTCCAGCTTCGGCTGCGAGCCGATGTCCGAAAACCGATCGGCCACGCGCTGGAGCCGCTCCACGTCGTTCTCGATTTCGTCCAATGCCTGCTCCTTCGTCTCCGCGTCGGGGTTGGGCGAGCGCAACACCTCAATCCACCCCATGAGGCTGGAGAGCGGCGTGCCGAGCTGGTGGGCCGCCTCCCGGGCCATGCCCATCCACAGGCTGCTCTGCTCGCTGCGGCGGATGTACGAGAAGCCGAAATACCCCACCATCACGAACAGGCCCACGAACACCAGCTGCACCCACGGAAAGATGCGCAGCTCGGTAATGAGGGCCGACTCGTCGTAGAACACGTACTGCGTGAGCTGCTCTCCGGGCCCAGATTGTTTCCCGCTGTCGGGCGCTGCGGACACGTCAATTCGGATTGGAATCGGCTCGAAAGCCCTCCTCATCTCGGCCAGCTCGCTGCGCAACTGCTCCATCGCCTCCGCCGAGTCCTTCGGCGGCAGCGTCCCGATGGTGTCTGGCACGCCCACGTTCTGCCAAGACAACGGCCGGCGTTTCGTGGAATCTGTGATGATGGCCGGAACGCTGAACCGGTTCGGCTCCAGGATCTGGTTGAGAATGAAATTGAACTCGTGCGTGGGCGGCATCGTCTGCGCCCAGTCGACAGCGTTGCGAAAGGCCGCGATCTGCTCGGACGAAAGCGTGTTCGGTGCCGGGCTCCCCTGCAACGCACGAAGATACGCGTCGAGACGGCGGAAGACCGACCGATGGGGATTGCCGGACTGCTGCTGTGTCTGCACGACCTGCTCCAGCGCGTCGGCCCAAAGCTGGATGACAGCCTGCTCGCGCTTCTGCAACCGATCAACGAGCCGCTGAGTGTACCACAGCGAGGCCACCGCAATTCCGACCGCAAACACGATCAGTCCGAGCTTCAACCGCACCGACCACCGATAGGCATCCATGACAGCGCCGGATTTGCGTCTGGGCGTGTGGGCGCCAAAGCGTCCCCCCATCACCGCGTCGCCGCGTCCCGGAGCTCCCACACCTGCCCTTGCCCAAGAACGTTTGTACGGTTCGGTAGACTAAAAGGCACCTTTGCTACACCGCAGCCATGGGCTGCACGTTCGTAATGATTTGACCGCGACGGGGCCCGTTGGAGACGAGCCCGATCTCCACGTCAAGGGCATCCGCAATGAATGCGAGATAGTCCCGGGCCGCCCCGGGTAGCTCCTCTACGTGCCGCACCCCGGAAATGTCCTCGTCCCAGCCGGGGAGGGTCTCGTAGAGGGGCTCCACCCGGTCCAGGGTTTGGGCCTCGCTCGGGAAGCGCCGGGTGGTCTTCCCGTCGTAGCGGTACTGCGTGCACACCTTCAGCGTCTCCATCCCCGACAGGATGTCGAGCTTGGTGATGGCCAGCTCATTGAATCCGTTGATCATGCTGGTGTAACGGAGCGCCACCAGGTCGAGCCAGCCGCAGCGGCGAGGGCGACCCGTGGTGGCCCCAAACTCGCCCCCCTTCTGACGCAGTCGGCGTCCGGCTTCATTCTCCAACTCCGTGGGAAACGGCCCATTCCCGACCCGCGTGCAGTACGCCTTTGCGATTCCCAGAACACGATCGATCTCGGTGGGGGGGACGCCCAACCCCGTGCAGCACCCTCCTGCGGTGGGATGGCTGGAGGTGACGTACGGGTAGCTGCCAAAGTCGACATCGAGGAGCGATCCCTGCGCCCCCTCCGCCAACACGCGCGCCCCGTCGTCGAGGGCGTTGCAGAGATACGTCGAGGTGTCGGTGACGTACTCGTCGATTTTCTGGTCGAACTCCACGTACTCCTCCACGATGCGGTCTACGTCGAGGGCCTCGGCGTCGTACACGTCCCGCAGAATGGCGTTTTTCTCCTCGATGGACCGGCGCAGCTTGCGGCGCAGCAGGTCCTCGTCGAGCAGGTCCACGACCCGGATACCCGTCCGGGCAAACTTGTCGGTATAGGCCGGCCCAATGCCCCGCCCCGTGGTGCCAATCTCATCGTCGTCCGAGGCAGAGGCCCGCTCTTCCTCCTGCGCCGCCTCAATGGCCCTGTGGTAGGGCATAATAAGGTGGGCGTTGTGGGAGATCTTGAGCCGCCCTTCCACGTCGATGCCCAGAGACTCAATCTTTTCGATCTCCTCCAGCACCGCCTTGGGATCGAGGACCACCCCGTTCCCAATCACGCAGGTTACGCCCTCGTGGAAGATGCCACTCGGCACGAGGTGCAGAACGAACTCCTTTGTGTCCCCGTCCTCGTTCTCCCACACGATCGTGTGCCCCGCGTTGGCCCCGCCCTGGTAACGCGCCACCACGTCGACCTCGGGGCTGAGCAGGTCCACGATCTTGCCCTTGCCCTCGTCGCCCCATTGACTCCCAATAACAATCGATACCGGCATAGCAAAGGTCGTCGGTTTTACCGAGCCGTGAAAAAGTTTCTAACCTTTTCTCGCATACGGAATTATGCGGGGCTCTTTTCGAGACGGCGGTTCAGCTCCACGATGGTCGGGGAGGCGACGAAGATCGACGAGTACGTCCCAATCACGACCCCCACGATGAGGGCAAATGAGAAGCCCCGGAGCACTTCTCCACCGAAGAAAAACAGAATCGACACGACGATGAACGTGGTGATCGACGTGACGACCGTCCGGCTGAGGGTCGCATTGATCGAGCGGTTCACGACCTCCTCGAAGGGATCGGTCTTAAACAGGTTCACGTACTCGCGCACCCGGTCGAACACCACCACCGTGTCGTTCAATGAATATCCGACGATGGTGAGGAAGGCGGCGATGATGGACTGGTCGATCTGCACCGAGAACGGTACAACGCCGGCCAAGACGGAAAAGAGACCAAGTGTAATCGTCACGTCGTGCACCAGCGCCGCGACGGCCCCCAGGCTGTAGCGCCACTCGAACCGCACCATGATGTAGAGGAAAATGACCAGCAACGCCCCCAGCACCGCATAGATGGCCCCTCGCTTCAGGTCCTCGGCAAAGCGCGGCCCCACTACGTTCGTCGATTCGATTCGGACGTTGTGATCCGGAAACTGCTGTCGAAGAGTCGACAGAATTCGGTTCTCCACGGTCGTGATCCCCGCGGTCGAAGAGACCCGAATCAGATGGCCCGTATCCCCATAACGCTTGACTTCGGGCTCATTTTCGAGAGGCTCAACCAAGACAGAGCGGATGTCTGCGGTGTTGATGTCGGTGGTGTTGCCCACGACGAATTCCATCCCCCCCCGGAAGTCAATCCCGAGCGCGAGGCCCTTGGTGAGCAAGGAAAGGATGCTAATGACGAGCAACGTCCCCGAGATGACGTAGCCAATCCGGCGGTTCGGGATGAGGTCGTAATCGGCGTTTTCGAAAAGGCGCATGATGGTCCGTCGGTCATTGAAATCCCGTTGTGGAAGCAGTCCGATCCAGGCGGAGGCCCCTTATCCGTAGCTCACCTGCATCCGGCGCTCTTCAACCATGTAGTCGAAGATGATTCGGGTCACGATGATCGCCGTGAAGAGGGACGACAGAATTCCGGCCATGAGGGTCACGGCAAATCCTTTGATCGGCCCCACGCCGAAGGAGTACAGTATGACGCCCACGAAGAAGGTCGTGATGTTGGCGTCGAGGATGGCGCTGAGGGACTCCTCGTAGCCGGCGTTGATGGCCGCCCGGAGGGTCTTGCCCGTGGCCTGCTCCTCCCGCACGCGGTCAAAGATCAGCACGTTGGCGTCCACGGCCATACCAATTGTGAGGACGATCCCCGCAATTCCGGGCAGGGTGAGCGTGGCCCCGAATCCGGCGAGGATGCCGAGGACGAGGATCACGTTGAGCAGAAGCGCCACGTCGGCGACCACCCCCGCCGTGCGGTAATACATGATCATGAAGAGCACCACGAGGAGGAAGCCCGAAACGACGGAGATAAAGCCGGCCCGCGTGGACTCTTCGCCGAGGCTCGGCCCCACCGTGCGCTCCGAAATAATGTTGAGATCCGTCTGGAGCCGCCCCGATTGCAGGACTGTGACAATGTCCTGGGCCTCCTGACGGGATTCGAGCCCTGTAATCTCCGTCCGCCCGCCCGAAATTCGAGTCTGAATGGTCGCATTCGAGTACACGATGCCGTCGAGCACGATGGAGACCTGATCGCCCACATTCGCCGCGGTGATGCGGTCCCATTCTCGCGCGCCCTCCGAGTTCATGGTGATGGACACCTTCGGCTCGTTCGTCGTGCGGTCAAACTGCACCGACGCCTGCGTCACGACCTGTCCGGCAAGTTCCGGATCGGCCTGCACGGCCAAAAGATGATAGGCTTCCCGCCCATCCTGCGTCGTCACGGTCGGGCTGGCCGTCCACATCAGCTCAATGCCGGGCGGTAGCATCTTCTGCACCTCCGGCTTCGACAAGAGCTCATTCACCTCCGAGGTGTCACTGGCGAAGACGCGGCCAAAGATGGGCTGATCCTGGGCGGGCATCGGCTGCATGGCGGCCAACAGGGGGTTTTGCGGGCCGGTCTGTCCCTCACCCGGTTCGGTGATTTCCGTGCCCTCGTCGTCCGGCGCCTCCTGCTGCGAGGAGGCGAGTTGCGTTCCCGCCGTTGCCTCGGTGGTGTCGGTGGTAGAAGTATCGGTAGAGGTCCCCATCGTGTCGGCCGGGTTCGCTGCGGCGATGCGGGCCGAGTCCTCAGCGGTCGGCTCATGATACTTGATGATGCGCTTCACAGACTCGCCCAGTTGCTGCGGATTGGCCATAAGGTGGAAGCTGAGCGAGGAGGCGCTCTCCAGCAGATCGCGGACGCGCTCTCGCTCGCTCACCCCCGGAAGCTCTACTACGATCCGCTCCTCCCCCTGCCGCTGAATGGAGGGCTCCGTCACCCCGTACTGATTCACGCGGTTGCGGACCACCTGGATGCCATTCTGGACGGCCTGGTCGGCCTGCTTGCTCAAGTACTCCTGGACCTCGTCGTTCGAGGAGCGCCGGGTAATGCCCGCGCTTTCACTCCGAAAGTAGCGAGACAGACGCCCATCCGGGTTCTCTGCCTCGAACTCCTGCGCGAACGCATTGACCACCGACACGTCCTCGTTCTCGGCGCGCCGCTCTGCGGCCTGTACGGCCTGCCGGAAGGCGTCGTCCTTGTTAACCGCCAACTGATTGAGGAGACTTGCAATCTCAACCTCCAGCGCGGCGTGCATTCCACCCTGAAGGTCGAGCCCGAGACTGAGCGAATTCCGGTCCAACTGCTCCAGCCACTGGCGGTTTTCGTCTCTGTACTCGACCCGCTCAGCCTCGGTCATGTTGTTCATCTTGTAGTTGACGTACAGGTTCTGGACCGAGGGAAAGAGGTAGAACCCGCACAGGCCGACGAAGAAAATCGTAAGTCCAATCTTGAGACCGTTCCCCTGCATAGAATGTGCTCGTTCAATAGAAGAAGGAAAACCAAACTGGTGGACGAGGGCCCGCTCTTCGCCGCGCCGGATCGACGGTCCACAAGGGAAGTGCTGCGTCGAGGCGAAGGTCTCCCAGCGTCGACAAACACGCTTCCGGCACGGCTCGAGGGACAACGGAGGGGACCCTACGGCCCCAGCGGCCGGGACGCAACGAGAACGCGGGCGAGCCACCGCGCCTGGAGGGGCGAGACGGAAGACCGCTCTCCGGGGGGATCTTCGAGCACACGAGACTGCGGACGGATTTCCTTCCAGCGAGGATGCTGCTCCGAGTGCACGCGACGGCCCTTCGACACGGCCCACTGCAAGAACTGCTGCACGAATCGGACGAGCCTCCGGATCGGCAGAGCGAGAAGCTCCTGGCAGAACCGGACCACTGGTGGGAAGGTCATGAGGAAGACTCGTCGTCTATCCGTGCATCGACGGTCAACGACAATACCGGCATCGCTGGAATTGTTTCTCTCCTCTGCCTGCCTTTTAACAACCCGAACCAAATTGTCGGGGGATTCACCTGCTCGTCGCATCGCTCTCGGTCGGTTGAACAAGCCTCCCCGCCTCTCGGTGCGTGACGCGTAAGAACGTGCTCGCGACCGGTCCTGTAGTCGATCCATTCTCAACTCCCCACTCCAAATTCCACACTCCCCATTTCCAACTCCCCCCTCCCCACCGGTCGAGGATCGCTCACCACGCACGACGGCCTCTCTCTCTACACGCAACGCTGGACGCCGGACCGGGACGCGGCGGCGGTCGTTCTGCTCGTGCACGGGTACGCCGAGCACTGCGGCCGGTACGATCACGTGGCGGAGGCCTTCGTGGACCGGGGCGCTGCGGTGCATGCCTACGACCAGCGGGGCTACGGCCGCTCCGACGGGCGACGCGCCTACGTGGATCGGTTCGAGCAGTACCTGGCCGACCTCGATCTCTTTCGGCGACACGTCCAGACCAAAACTCCGGACGTGCCCGTCTTCCTCTTCGGCCACAGCATGGGCGGGCTCGTCGCGCTGCTGTACGTGCTCAACCGCACCCCCGATCTCCGGGGCCTTTTCCTGAGCGCCCCGGCGATTGAGGTCAATCCCGACCTCGCCCCCATTCTCCGAAAACTGGCTCAGGTGCTGGGCCGTCTCGTCCCCACCCTGCCTACCGTGCGGTTCTCCGGGGGATCGATCTCGCGCGACCCGGCGGTCGTGGCGGCGGCCCGGAACGATCCGCTGAACTACTACGGCCGCACCCTCGCCCGCACCGGAGCCGAGCTCCTGCGAGCCGGCGAGGAGGCGCAGTCCCGACTCCACGAGCTGCAGACACCGTTCATCGTCCTCCACGGCACGGCCGATCCCCTCGCCACGCCGGCCTGGAGCCGGCGGCTCTACGAGCGGGCTGTCGCCGAGGACAAAACCCTGAAGCTCTACGACGGCCTCTACCACGAAACGTTCAACGAGCCGGAGCAGGAGGAGGTGCTCCGCGACCTGGGGACCTGGCTCGCCGAGCGGATGCCTACTCCTCCGCCTCCGTGACGAGAGTGAAGACCACCCGGACTCGAGCCGACACTTCAATTTCGCCGGCCGCGTACGCCTCCGGCTCGGCCTGCGCAGCCTCGTCCGCCTTGGCCATTCCCATTGCGGTCGCCCGCGGCGTCGGTTGCACGAAGTCAAAGTTCTCCTCGTTGATGGTATGCACGGGCCCGAGCTGTGCCCCAAGCGTCTCGGCCAGCAACTGGGCCTTCTCCCGGGCCGCCTGGGCGGCCTTGCGTAGCGCCTCGTTGCGGAACTGCGACCGGTCGCTCAGCTCGTAGTTAATGGCGTCCAGCCGGTTTGCCCCCTCTTGCACCACGTCGGCCACGAGCTGGGGAAGCACGTCCAGGCTGTCGAGCTCCACCACCACCTGGCGGGTGGCCTCGTAGCCTCTCAGCTCGCGCCGGTTCTCCTCGTCATCGTACTCGTATCTCGGCTGAAGGCGGAGGCTCTCCATGCGCATATTTTCCTCGGGGACATCGAGGTTGCGCACCGCATTCATCGCATTTTTGGCCGCCGTGGCGTTTTTCGTGCGGGCCGCCTGGGCCGTCTCCGCCCGCGTCACCACCCCAAACCGGACGACGGCCCGGTCGGGCTGGGCGGTGACGCTGCCCTCGCCGCTGACGGCCACGGTGGACCGATCGTCGTCCTGCGCGGCGGCGGGGGCGACGGCGAAGACGGAAACCAGAAGCGCGAGGACAGCGAGCGGAAGGACGTGGACGGGTCGGGACATGGTGCGGTGAGCGTCGGTCGTAAGAAGTGGGGCACTGAATTGGGCTTTCAACGAACGGACGATCCCTGACGATTCGTACCAGACCGTTCCTCCCGACCGTCAGGCAACATCTCGAAGCGAGTTCGGCGCTACGGATGCAGGCGGGCGATCGTGCGCGGGAACGGAATGGTCTCGCGCACGTGGTCGCGGCCGCAGATCCAGGAGATGGTGCGCTCCAGTCCCAGGCCGAAGCCGCTGTGCGGGACGGAGCCGAACGTGCGGAGGTCGAGGTACCAGTCAAACACCTCCTCCGGCAGGTCGTGCTCCTCGATCTGCTTCTTCAGAAAATTGAGGTCCGTGGCCCGCTCGCCCCCACCGATGATCTCGCCGTAGCCCTCCGGCGCGAGCACGTCGATGCCCATCGCCAGCCGCTCGTCGTCGGGATCGCGCTTCATGTAGAAGGCCTTGATCTCGGCAGGGAAGCGGTGGACGATGACGGGGCGGTCGAAGTGCCAGGTGAGCACCGTCTCGTCGTCGCCGCCGAAGTCGGCGCCCCACTCGAAGGTCTGTGCCGACGCCTTCCAGTCCGGCAGGTTGCGGAGGGCCTCCTCAATCTCGTCGATGCGTTTGTTGATCTCGATCTCGCGGGCGTCGATCTTGCGCTTCACGTGCTTCTTGGCCTGCCCGCGCCGCGTCCGGTTCTCCTCCTTTTCCTGCTGCAATTCAGCCTTTTCCTCTTTCAGCGCCTCCATGCGCGCATCGATCATGTCCGCCGTCTCGTCGCTTCGCAGCAGCTCCACGGCCTCGTCGTAGCTGATGCGGGGGAACGGCGTCTCCACCTGCTCGAGGGCCGTCGTGTCGCGCTCCAGCGCCTCCAACTCCTGCTCGCAGTCCCCCAGGACGGCCTGCACGATGTGGGCCACGAAGTCCTCCGCCAGCTGCGCGTTCATCGTCAGGTCATAGAACGCCATCTCCGGCTCAATCATCCAGAACTCCGTGAGGTGGCGCCGGGTGGCCGACTTCTCGGCGCGGAAGGTGGGGCCGAACGTGTAGATCTTGCCGTAGGCCATGGCCATGGCCTCCCCGTGCAGCTGCCCGCTCTGGGTGAGGTAGGCGCTCTCGTCGTCGAAATAATCCAGCTCAAAGAGCGTAGAGGTGCCCTCCACCGCGTTCCCCGTCAGGATGGGGGCGTCGGTCTGCAAGAAGCCCCGCTCCTGGAAGAACGCGTGGATGGCCGTGACGACACGGTTGCGAATCCGCATGACCGCCCACTGGCTCTCGCTTCGGAGCCAGAGGTGGCGGTGCTCCATAAGGAAGTCGATCCCGTGCTCCTTGGGGGTGACGGGATAGTCGCCAGAGGTGCCGATCCGCTCGATGGCGTCGACCTGGAGTTCGTAGCCCCCCGGCGCCCGCTCGTCGGCACTTACGGAGCCGGTGATTTCGAGGGCCGCCTCCTGCCGAGCGTCGTCGGCCACGGCCCAGCTGTCTTCATCGACCGCATCCTGCGGCACGACGCACTGGACAAAGCCCGACCCGTCGCGCAGGATGAGAAACTTGATGCCGCCCGAGCCCCGCTTGTTGTGGAGCCAGCCTTTCAGGGTGACCGTCTCGTCGACGTGGTCGGCGAGGTCTTCGATGCGAGTGAAGTCTTCGATGGTGCCTCCCTCCCGCTCGGGACTGAGCGTCGGGTCGGTCGCGTCGGCGTCGGACATGTCTCGGGGAAAAGCTGGTGGGAAGAGTCGGACGAGGCGAGTCGCCGTGCGGCCCGGCGGGAGCCCTGCCGTCAAGGTGATACACCGGCGCGGGCTGAGGTTCCTCTGTCCACCAGGCTTCGTCAGACGATCATCCAGGCCACGAGGGCGGGCACCAGGGGCCATCCCACCACCAGATCCGCGAGAAGCGCGGTGCGAGGCTGCGCGGGATCCAGCCCCCAGACGACCCCGGCCATAAGGACCAGCCCGAGGGCGTCGATCCCGACCAGAAAGGGAATGGTCCCAACCACAGCCCAGATCGCTGCTCCCGTCGCAGCGAGGAGGAGCAGAGCCGTGGCCCCCAGCCGTACCTGCCGGGCCGTCCATCCCGTCGCCCAGGGCGCGAGCCCCGCCTTCGCATCCCCCGCCCGATCGCCCCAGTCCGCAAGCAAAAGGTTCGGCAGGATGAAGAGCCACCGATACCCGACAAACAAGATGGCTCCGAAGCCGATCGGCCGCTCCGCCTCGATCATCGGAAGGAGCGCCCCCCCTACGGCCCACGCCCCCGCAATGGCAATCGGCTTGAGAATTCCCCCCGGGAACGCCCCCTTGGAATTGCGGGGACAGACCTGAAGGACGGCGACGCCTCCCAGGAGGCCCGTGCACAGAAGCGTCGTCCCGTCGAGATACGGCACCATCGCTCCGCCCAGCGCAAAGAGGACGGCCATCTCCGCGGCCAGCCGGCGCGTATGCGCCCGGATCCAGGCCACGCGCTCGGGCCGGTTAAGGCGATCCTCCAGCGAGCGCGTCCATCCTCGGTCGACCAGGTACGCGAGCGAGGTGCCGCAAAAGCCCGCGACCAGGAGGGGAAGGTCCACCGGCAGCCCAAAAAGCCCGTACGTGCCCAGCATCAGGGCCACGGCCACGCCTCCGATGGGCATCGGATCGTAACAAAGCGCCGCCGCGATCCTTCTCTTCGGCGAATGGACGGAAGAGGATGGAAGCATGAGTCGGAAGACCCTGCGAGATGGTGCGTCGTTCCCTCCCGAGCACGTTCTCAACCAAGGCGTGAAATATACACCGCTGCCCCATTTTCCCTTCCAGCCGAGCGGGGCGCAAACAGATTGTTCATAGCAATTCCGACGCTGCTCTGTTAGTATGAGATGCAGAGCATTCGGAAGCGCTTCCAGATTTCGAAAGTTCCTGCCACGGACCTGGCCCGTGGTCATTGGCCTCTCTTCAGTTGCCTCTCTTGAATCAATCCTCCGACGACATGCAGTCTCCCGAACACGTCACCGCTCACCTTCGCGACCTTCAATTGTACCCCGAGACCGTCCACTATAACCTGAAGCCCCCGCGCCTCTACGAAGAAGCGCTCGACCGGGACGAAGGCGTTCTCGCGGCGAACGGCCCCTTCGTAACCCACACGGATCCCTACACGGGCCGGAGCCCGAAGGATCGCTTCCTCGTGCGCGACGAGTCGGTGGCGGACCACATCAACTGGGGTGAGGTGAACCAGCCCACCGACCGGACGACGTTTGCCCACCTCCACGAGCGAATGGCCGAGCACGCCAAGGGGCGCGACCTCTTCGTGCAGGACCTTTTTGCCGGGTGGGACGCGGACTACCGCCTCCCCGTTCGCATTGTCACCGAAAAGGCGTGGCACAGCCTGTTCGCCCGCAACATGTTCGTCCGGCCCGACGGCCCCGTGTCGGACTCGTTCGAACCCAGCTTCACGGTGGTGGACCTCTGCGAGTTCGAGGCCGATCCGTCGTACGACGGGACGAACTCCGAGGCCGCCATCTTCGTCGACATCGGCCAGAATCTGATTTTGATCGGGGGGACGCACTACGGCGGGGAGATCAAGAAGTCGATCTTCTCGGTTCTCAACTATCGCCTTCCCGACGAGGGCGTGCTGCCCATGCACTGCTCGGCCAACAAGGGCGAGGACGGGAGCACTGCCGTGTTCTTCGGCCTCAGCGGCACGGGCAAGACCACCCTCTCGGCCGACGGGAGTCGCACGCTCATCGGCGACGATGAGCACGGCTGGAGCGACCGGGGGGTGTACAACTTCGAGGGCGGCTGCTACGCAAAGATGATCGACATTACGCCCGAGAGCGAGCCCGAAATCTACGACACGACGAAGGAGTTTGGGACGATCCTGGAGAACGTGATCCTGGAGCCCAACACCCGCGAGCCGGACTTCTCGGACGACTCGATTACCCAAAACACGCGCGGCTCGTATCCTCTCTCCACCCTCCCCCACACCGCCGCAGACGGGCAGGGGGGGCACCCGGACCACATTCTCTTCCTTACCTACGACGCGTTCGGCGTCCTCCCCCCGGTCTCGGAGCTCACCCCCACGCAGGCAATGTACCACTTCCTGAGCGGCTACACGGCGAAGGTGGCCGGGACGGAGGCGGGCGTGAGCGAGCCCAGGGCAACGTTCAGCACCTGCTTCGGCGAGCCGTTCATGGTGCGCGATCCGTCGGTCTACGCCGACCTGCTGGGCCGAAAGATTCGTACCCACGACACGGATTGCTGGCTCGTGAACACGGGCATGACGGGCGGTCCGTACGGGGTGGGCCACCGGATCGAGCTCTCCCACACCCGAACTATGGTCAACGCGATTCTGGACGGCACGCTCCAGGACGTGCCGCGCACCCGCGATCCCGTTTTCGGCCTCTCCATTCCGGACCGGGTCCCCGACATCCCCCACTCGGTCCTCACGCCGCGGCAGACGTGGGATGACCCGGCGGCCTACGACCGGCAGGCCCGCGAGCTGGTCGACGCCTTCGCCGAGAACTTCGAGACGTACGCGGCGCTGGTGAGCGAGGAGGTGCGTACCGCCGGCCCGTCACTGGAGACGGTTCGTGGGTGACGGATCTGGAAATGACTTGCGAGCAGCTGCAGGTTGTCCCCAGACACCCCAGAAAGAAATTCGCGAGCTGGAGGAGGAAGCGCTGGACGTGTGAGCCGTGTCGGGACTTCTCATCAAAGCCGTATCACAGCCGTGTTAACGCTCACCACAATTTCACTACGACTCTGTGGGAAAACGTGGAGAAACGTTCCGAATCGGCGTTCGAGACGCGCAATAGAAAAGCCCCGTCAGAGGATATCTGACGGGGTTTAGAGGGACTGGAATCGATGAGCGGGTGATGGGATTCGAACCCCCGGTCCGCTCGATGGTGAGCGTCAGGGTCAGCGGGATGGCGTCCTGAGCGGTCCAGAAGGCACGGGCGTCCTCGTTCGCAGACAGTACGTTGAGCCGAATGCGCCGCACCCCGATCCGGTCGACCCAGTCGCGCACGGCGTTCACGAGTTGCGTGCCGATTCCCTTGCGGCGGTCGTCCGGGCGCACGTAGAGCTCGTCGAGGGACACCTCCGAGCTCTCCTCGTAGATGGGCGGCGGACCCCAGCGGTGGGCCGTGGCAAAGCCCACGACCTCGCCGCCTGTCTCCGCCACGTAGACGCGGTACGTCTCGTCGTCGAGCCACATTGGAAAGTCGTTGTCCCACCGATTCCGCGCGTCCTCCGCAATGCCAAAGCGGTCTTCCAGTTCGTCCTGCTCGTCGAGGAGCTGGACCCACAGGTCGCCCACTGCGGTCTGGTCGGCCTCCTGAGCACGCCGAATATCCGGATACTCCATGCCAAAAATCGTAAGGCGATTCGAACGTCCCGTACACGTGGCGTCCCCTTCTCCCACGCCTCAATTTTCTGCTACACGTCGCCGACCAGTGTCTCTCGTCGCTGCGGATCGAGGTCCCCTTCCGACGCCAGCAGCTCGGCGTTGAGGACGGCCCCGCCGGCGGCACCCCGGACCGTGTTGTGCGAGAGGAGGACGAACTTGACGTCGTTGACGGGGCAGTCCTGCACACGGCCCACCGAGACGGTCATGCCGCCCCCGGCGTTCACGTGCCGCTGGGGCTGGGGCGCGTCGGGATCGTCGAGCAGCTGCACGAACGGGTCCGGCCGGCTGGGCAGCGACTCGGTTGCGGCGGGCGCCTCGAAGCGGCGGAGCGTCTCTGCCACCGCCTCGGCCCCCACGTTGTCCCGGAAGCGGACCGAGGCGCACGCCAGGTGGCCGTTGCGGACCGGCACGCGCGTGCATTGAGCGCTGAGGGTCAGGCCCGCCGGCTCCACGTGATTTCCGTTCAGCGTGCCGAGAATCTTGCGCGGCTCGGTCGCCAGCTTTTTTTCTTCCCCGCCGATGTGCGGGATCACGTTCCCCACCGCGTCGAGCGACGGGACGCCCGGATAGCCCGCCCCGGAGAGGGCCTGCAGCATCGTCACCTGCACCGCCTCCAGGTCGAACGTCTGCATGAGGGGATGAAGCCCGCAGATGAGGCCTGTGGTGGAGCAGTTGGGATTGGTGACGATGAAGCCGCCTGCACCCCACGACTGCGCGTCGATCAGGGCCAGGTGATCGGGATTGACTTCCGGAATAAGGAGCGGCACGTTGTCGTGCAGCCGGTAGTTTTTGGCGTTCGAGACGACCGGGATGCCCGCCGACGCGAAGGCCCGCTCAATCTCGCCTGCAACCGAGGAGTCGAGCGCGGAGAACACGAAGTCGCAGTCCAAGGCGTCCGGCTCGGTGCGCTGGACCTCCAGGGACGCCACGTGCTCCGGGATCGGGGCGCCGCTGAGCCAGTTCGTCGCCTCCCGGTACGTTCGGCCCGCCGACCGCTCGGATGCGGCCACGGCAGTGATCGTAAACCAGGGATGATCGTCCATCAGCCGGACGAAGGTTTGCCCGACGGCGCCGGTGGCGCCCAGAATACCAACGTGATAGTCGTGTTCGCTCATGATCTCAACCCGCAGAAACCTCTAAAGGGCGCGAAGGCAATGGTCGGACGCCAGTCATTTCCGCGTCGTAAACCGGAGCCTGCTACCACACCTTTTTCTGGAGTGTTCCTCTTCCCCTCGACCGGATGTGCAATCGTCCCACATTCTTCGTTTGCGTCCGTTTGTGCAGCCGCAGTCGTTTTGTAGATTACAGACCCTCCGGCACACTGCGCCCTGACTTTGTTGAATAGCCTTTTTTCCATGATGACCGACGCACCCGAGGCCGACCTGATTGACGGACGTGAGCTTTCGCAAGCCGTCCGCGACGAGGTGAAGACCGACATCAAGGACTGGACCGAGTCCGGCCACCGCGCCCCCTTTCTCTCCGCCGTCCTGGTGGGAGACAATCCGGCCTCCGAGGCGTACGTGCGAGGCAAAGAAAAGGACGCGGCGGAGGTGGGAATTGAGACGAACACGCACCACCTCGACGCCGACACGTCGCAGGAGGAGCTCCTGGATCTGGTGTACAACCTGAACGCCGATCCGTCGGTGGACGGCATTCTCGTGCAGCTCCCGCTCCCTGATCACATGGAGGAGCGAGCGATCATTGACGCGGTGGACCCGTCGAAGGACGTGGACGGCTTCCACCCTGAGAATCTGGGCCGTCTGATGCGGGGCAATCCGCGGTACCTCCCCGCCACGCCCTACGGCATCCTCCAGATGCTGTCTCGGTGCGACATCGACCCGGAAGGGATGGACGCCGTCATCGTGGGGCGGTCCAACATCGTGGGCAAGCCGCTCGCCAACCTACTGCTGCGTCGCACGGCCAACGCCACCGTCACCGTCTGCCACAGCCGCACCCGCGACCTGGCCGCCCACACGCGCCGGGCCGACCTCCTCGTGGCGGCGGCCGGCCAGGCCGCCTTCATTGACGGCGAGATGGTGAAGGAGGGGGCCGTCGTGATCGACGTGGGAATCAATCGGGTGGAGGATTCCACCGCCGCAGGGCCGCCCGGATCACGCCGGTGCCGGGGGGCGTCGGACTCATGACCCGGGCCATGCTTCTGAAGAACACCCTGACGGCGGCCCGACTGCGCGCGACGTAGGACGTAACGCTGGCTCCTCTTTTCAATTTTCTCCTTCTCGGCGTCATGGTGCCCCCCCAGTCCCCCGTTCAGCAGTTCCCCCCTAATCAGGACACGACGGCCACCGACACAACTGCCGTCAACCAGGCCGTCGATCAATTCAGCAATGCCTTCAGCGAGGCCTTTCGGCTGGTCCTTGCAGGAAATTGGGAAGGACTCTACGACCATCTCACGGAGGGGGCTCTGTACCTCTCCGGCCTCTTCACCGAGCGGGGCCTGCAAGCTCTGGCCGCACTGCTGCTACTGTACGCCATTTACCGGGTGCTCTATCTGACCCTCGAACGGACCCTCGACCGCAGCGACAGCATTGAGACCGGTCTCCAAAGCCTGCTGCTCAAGACCTTTCGGGTGGTGACGTTCTTCTTCATCGGCACCGTCGTTCTCGACCAACTCGGCGTAAAGGTCGCGGTGCTCGTCGGAGGCATAGGCATTGCGGGTATCGTGGTCGGGTTTGCCGCGCGGGACTCTTTAGAGAACTTCATTGCGGGCGTCACGGTCCTCGTTGACAAGCCCTTTCGGGTGGGCGACTACATCACAATCGACGACCAGTACGGCCAAGTGGAGGAGATCACGCTCCGCTCCACCCGCATCCGGACGGTTCGGAACGAGATCATGGTTCTTCCCAACACGGAGATGATCACAGAAAAAGTGTTGAACCACACGAAGCGGAACGTCCTCCGACTCGACATTCCATTCGGGATCGCCTACAAGGAACGGCCGGAGGAGGCACGACAGGCCCTTCTCCCCATCGTCGAGGACGACGACCGCATCCTCTCGGAGCCCTCTCCGACTGTGGCCGTCACGGACATGTCCGATTCGAGTGTGGATATGACCTTCCGCTTCTACATCCGCAACCCGGATCAGGAGGTCCCCATACGGTGGGAGTACACGGAGAAGGTTCGCGAAACCCTCCGCGACGCCGACATCGAAATTCCGTTCCCCCACCGCCAACTCTTTCTCGACGAGGCCAAGGCCCTCCAGGGCAGCAAGCTCCTCGAACCCACCAACGGCAATCACCCTGCGACGGAGGAATAATGCTGAATGACGAGATCCCTCCTGCATCCCGACGGTGGTTGGGACAAACAGATAGATGCACAACGATCCTCGGGAACTGGTATACCCTCTTTCGTCCCTCAGAGAAACGACTCCCGCATTGAGGCTTCTGGGAGATCTTGCGGGAGAACAATGCCCTCACTCCCCTTCCCCCATTCTCCCTGTCTCACCTCTTCCCTCGCCTCAGTCCCCCCGCACCGTTACGACGACGGTCCGCTCGCGGGGCTTCACGTCGCATTCGAGGTGGAAAATCTGCTGCCACGTGCCGAGGATGGGCTCCCCGTCGCCCACCGGCACAGTAATCGACGGGCTCAGCGTGGTGGCCTGGAGATGCGAGTGGCCGTTGCCGTCGTGCCAGCGCTGCTCGTGGGCGTACCCGCGGTCCGGCGGAAAGAGCTCATCGAAAAGCTCCGGCAGGTCCTGCTGAAGTCCGGGCTCGAACTCGATCGT
Organism: Bacteroidetes bacterium QH_10_64_37; assembly: GCA_003023105.1. The sequence continues at coordinate 22,598 of PXSZ01000010.1, read as the reverse complement.
CCCCACCGCTCCGGTGCTGCCGACGTTGTGGACGTGCGCGAGCCCGGCCTCGATGCCCGACGCTCGAACGATGGCCGTCACCCCCTCGGTGAGGTCGTGCATGTCGCGGTGCCCGGAGGTCGAGAGCTCGATGCGGTCCTGGTGCGTGGCCATAGCAGAGATGCGTGTTGAAATAACAGAACTCAGGTTGCGACCTATAGTGCTTTTTCGACGAGACGGCGGACGGCAGACCGCGGACCGCGGAATGAGGCAATTCTCGGCGGTCCTGGGCCGAAGGTCATCCTGTGTGGCCGTCCCCTGTGTGGCCGTCCGTGGTCCGCCGTCCCCAACGGTAGTCGGGACATGCATTGAGGCAATACTGTTGTACCCGCAACTTGGGTTAGCTACTCCGCCCCGCCCGCCTCAACCGACTCGTCCCAGTCCCAGCCCTGAAGTGAGTCGAAGGCCTCGTAGGCCGTCATGTCGTGCTGAATCGGCGTGACCGACACGTAGCCCCGGTCGATGGCCGAGAGGTCCGTCTCCTGCCCGTCGTCGAGATTCACGAAGGTCCCGGCGAGCCAGTAGTAGGGACGGTCGGCAGGATCGGTGCGCTCTTCGAAACCCTCCTCCCACCGCGAGCGGGCCTGGCGGGTGAGAGCAACGCCCTTGATCTCATCGTCCGGCAGGGCGGGCACGTTGACATTGAGCAACACCCCTCCGGGAAGTCCCCGGTCGAGCGTCCACTCTACGATGCGACGGGCCCAGCGCCCCGCCTCCTCGAACTGCGGCTCCGACCAGTTGCACAGCGAAATCGCGAGGGCGTCCAAGCCGAGGATCGAGGCTTCGGTGGCGGCGCTGACAGTGCCCGAGTACAGGACGTTCACGGCCGTGTTCGGGCCCTGATTGATGCCGCTCACCACCAGATCCGGCGGGCTGTCGAGCAGTTCGTGGCAGGCGAGCTTTACGCTGTCTGCAGGCGTGCCGGTGACGCCCCAGGCGGGAATGGGACCGGACGGCACCTCGAACTCGACGCGGTGGGCCCGCACGGGATCGCGCACGGTGATCGCGTGCCCCACGGCGCTTTGCTCAGTCGTAGGCGCCACCACGTAGAGTGTGCCCAGCCCGTCGAGCGCCGCCGCCAGCGACTGGATACCGGGGGCGTGGACGCCGTCGTCGTTGCACAGGAGAATGCGAGGCCGGTCGTCCGGCGCAGAGACGCTCATGGGAGGGCCTATATTCAGAATAGAACGAGGGGAAAACGGGAAGCAGTAACGTCTCGCGTCGAGCCGTCCGCACCACCGCTTAGCTTCTCAAGCCGTTAGGCCGATGTGCTGGTGCACCTTCGGCGGGCAGCCGTTCCAGTCCACGGCCTTGTTGCCAATGTATTGAAGGTCCTCCACCCCCATCTTGCTGGAGAAAAAGCCCGACGCCGTGAGGTCGCGGAAGCTGTTGAAAAACGCGACGCCGGGCTGCATCTCCGGCGCTGCTTCTTCCGGGTACGCGATCCGGTCGAGCAGGTCCTGCTGTTCCGCCTCGCTGCACTCGATGAACGGCCCGCCGTAGCGTTCGAGGCACTGATAATCCAACCATGCCAGCCCGCCGCGCATGGCCGTCTGCCGCTCTTCGCGCCCGGCCAAGAGCTCATCGGTCATGATGAAGTCCATGAAATCGGGCACCCCGGCATCGGAGGCGCTCCCGGATCGCTCGTCGGCCGGGATGACCCAGTCGGCCAACTGGGTAACAGTTTTGTACTCGTGGTCGGTGAAAAACTGGCGCTCGTAATCCGGCTCCGGCTTGGTGACCGCCGAGGAACCGCCAGCGCCGGTCGAGTCTTGTGCCTGCTTCGCCTGCTCGCTCGTACATCCGGCAAAGCCGAACGTCGAGGCGGCGGCCATCAGGCCCATGAGTTTTAGGGCGTCGCGTCGATTCATAGCGATTTTTAATTGGCGAGTGTACTTGCGTGCGTCGCTGCGCCCGTCTCGATTGGCGATTGGTCCCTTTCCGAACATTCGACCCTCGTCACTCGAAGCTCTACAGGTTGCCCTTCTTGCGCTGGTCGATGATGTAATCGGAGGTGCGCATCGAGAGAGCCATGATCGTCCAGGTGGGGTTTTTGTGCGGCTGCGACACAAACGTGCCGCCGTCGGCCACGAAGACGTTCTCTACGTCGTGAAGCTGGCCGTATTTGTTCGTCACCGAGCGGCTCGGGTCGTCGCCCATGCGCGTCACGCCCGTCTCGTGGATGATGCGTCCCGGCGTGAGAAGCCCGTAGTTTTCCTCCTTCGAGGGCATCGTCCCCAGCGGATTGCCACCCGCTGCCTCGATCATCTCGCGCGCGGTCTCCTGCATGTGCTTGGCCTGCTTGCGCTCCGCGTCGCTCCACTCGACGTTGAAGCGCAGGACGGGAATGCCGTACTTGTCGACCGTATCCGGATCAATTTCGCAGTAGTTGCTCTCGCGGGCCACCATCTCTCCACGCCCGGACATCCCCACCACCGAGCCGTAGAAGCGCCGGTAGTCCTCCTTGAGCCGCTTGCCGTACCCGCCGGCCTTGCGCTCGACCTTCTGAGAGGTCGGCTGATCCGCCGCGCGGGTGCTGTCGGCCCTGTCGCCTTGCGCCTGGCCCTCCTGGGGGTAAGGATACTGTCCGTTGTAATTGTGAATCCCACCCATGAAGCCGTAGCCCGGCATCGAGCGCCCGCCCCAGATCTCGAAGTGGTAGCCGCGCGGGAAGTCGAGGCTCTCCTGCTCGGTGTGCTTCCACCACGGAATGTACATGTGCATCCCGCCGACGCCGTCGCAGTTGTGGGCCGGAGCGTTCATCAGTTGCGGGAAGCGGCCCGCCACGCTGGTCCCCGTCGAATCCATCAGGTACTTGCCCACCGTGTCCGAGGAATTGCCCAGCCCGTTGGGGTGCTGCCGGGACGTCGAGTTCAGAAGCAGGCGCGCCGACTCGCAGGAACTCGCGGCCAGGACCACCACATCGGCGCGCACCTTCTGCTCAGTGCGCGTCCGGGTGTCGATGAAGGACACGCCCGTGGCGCGGCCCTCTTTGTTGGTCGTGACCTCGCGCACCATCGCGTTGGTACGGAGCTGAAGGTTGCCGGTCTCCCGCGCCGGATCGATGAGTACCGGGCCGGACATAAAGTTGGAGTACGTATTGCACCCCCGACCGCACTGCGCACAGTAGTGGCACGCCGGACGTCCGTTGAAACTCTCCGTCAGAATCGAGAGGCGCGACGGGATCATCGGGATGTTCATCCGGTCCGCACCCTCTTTCAGCAACAGCTCGTAGCAGCGCGGCTCCGGGGGCGGCAGGTACTGCCCGCCCGGCGCGTTCGGGATGCCCTCCTTGGTGCCGAACAGCCCGATCAGATCGTCTACGCGGTCGTAGTATGGCGCGAGGTCTTCGTAGCTGATGGGCCAGTCGTCGCCCCGCCCATCGCGGCTTCGGACACGGAAGTCGTCGGGCCCGAAGCGCAGGGAGATGCGGCCCCAGTGGTTGGTGCGCCCCCCGAGCATGCGCGAGCGAAACCAGTCGAAGTCGGTGCCCTCAGTGGTGGTGTAGGGCTCGCCGTCGATATTCCAGTCGCCAATCGAGGCAAGAAACTCACCGAATGCCTGCTCGGTCGTGGAGGCGCCCCGGCGCGGCGACTCGTAGTTCCATGTAAACATCGATGCGTCTTCGGCCGCGTCCCATTCGGGGCCGGCCTCGAGCATCAGTACGTTTGCTCCAGCGTTGGCGAGGGTGTGGCCCGCCATGCCGCCTCCCGCTCCCGATCCGACAATGCAGACGTCGTACGGTTCTTCTGAGCTCTGAATCCTGGGCATGTTCTCTTGAGGAAGCTTTTTCTTTGTGGGAACTGTTCGCGTTCGATGATGAGCGCCCTCTTCAATCACGGTTACGCTTTGTGTGCCAATCGCCGGCGACACCTGTTCAGAAGGGCGGCTTGCAGAGCATTCACGGCCCCCAGCTTTGCCTCTGCCGCCCCGTCAGGCGCGGACATTTTCGATCCGTGTCGCCGAGCCGCTTTTTCTTTTCAAGCAGTTTCCGGAGGACGGAAGACTGCAGAGTCGAAGCAGCAGGGCCAGTTGCCATCCGCAGTCGGTCGTCCTCGACACTGGTTGGGAATGCAGTCCGGCAAAGCGGTGGTCCTCGTTGCGACGCTCTCGCATGTCATGTTGCGACGCTCTCACATGTCATCGGTGAGACAAAGGGCTGCACACGGGGCCAGTCTGCGTGGCGAACCTCGAACACCGTCCTCGAGGCGCGCCATCTGCTCTCCGAATGAAGACCAGAGGGAGCGCCTTCGGCTGTCTGCCGCGGGCAGGACGGATCAGTAGCTTTCGTCTTCAGAGGGAAAGGCCCGGTCTCGAACGTCCGACACGTACTCGCCGATCGCGTCGGTAATGGTCTCGTCGAGACGGGCGTACCGCCGGACGAACCGGGGATTGAAGTCGGTGGACAGGCCGAGGGCGTCGTGGGAGACGAGCACCTGCCCATCCGTCTGTTTGCCCGCGCCGATTCCGATGGTCGGAATCGAGAGGGACTCCGTGACCTCCGCCGCCAGCGCGGCGGGAATTTTTTCGAGCACGAGGGCAAAGCACCCGGCCTCCTCCAGCTGCTTCGCATCCTCACGGAGCTGTCGGGCCTCTTCCTCCTCCCGGGCCCGCACCTGATAGGTCCCGAAGTTGTAAATGCTCTGCGGCGTGAGGCCCAGATGGCCCATCACCGGAATCCCTGCCGTCACCATTCGCTGCACGGTCTCCGTCACCGCAGCCCCTCCCTCCATCTTCACTGCATGGGCGCCCGTTTCCTTCATGACCCGGATGGCCGACTGGAGCGCCTCCGTCGAATCGCCCTGAAACGACCCGAACGGAAGGTCCACGACCACGAGCGACCGATCGATGCCCCGCACCACGCACTGCGCGTGATAGATCATCTGATCGAGGGTCATCGGGAGGGTCGTCTCGTTGCCCGCCATCACGTTCGAGGCCGAGTCGCCAACGAGCAACACGTCGATCCCGGCTTGGTCGTAGAGCCGGGCCGAGGTGTAATCGTACGCGGTGAGGACGGCGATGGGAACCCCGGCGTCCTTCATCTCCTGAACGGTTTTCGTCGTCACGCGCGGCACGTCCGCAACATCCGGCGGGGAAGACTCAGCGCCCATGAACTCGGGGGATCAAAGGAATGATACCGAATGCCGAGATTCATCATGCCATTTTCTCCGGGAGTGGTGCCCCCTCTGACACGCGCCCGGCGAAATTACTGGCCACCGCCTCCGGGTGGGGGCGTGTTCTGGCCCTCATTGACGGTGGGCGAGGGCTCTCCGGGCGACTGCGTGAGCGAGATCCCAAGCTCTTGGGCAACGTCGCGCGAGATGTTGACGACGCCGTCGCTCGTCTGATCGTCGTAGAGAAGGACTTGCTGGCGCATCACGGCCTCCAGTCCTTGCTGCGCGGCGACCTTGTCGATTGCCCCCTGAAGTTTCTTCAGCAACGGCTGCATCAACTTGCGTCGCTGTTGCTGCATCTGCCGCTGGCGCTTGCGGGTGAACTGCTGGAGCTCTTGCTGTCGCTGCTGAAGCTCCCGCTTTCGCTGCGCCCGCGCCGAATCGTCCAGCAGGGACTGCTGCTGCTGAAACTGCTGGACCTTTTTCTGGAATGCCTGACGCTTCTGCTGGAGCTGGCGCTGCTGCTCCTTCATCTCCTGCTTCATCTTCTGCTGAACGTCCTGCATCCCGGGCATGCTTGCCAGGAGAGTTTGCTGATCGACGTACCCAATCTCCTGGGCCTGGGCCGGACCAACTGTCACCGCAGCGGCAAGGAGAAAGAGCGGAAGAGCGTTCAGTATTCGTTTTGACATGGTCATAGAACCTGTTCTGAGAGCTAGTATCTTGCGAGTGTCGTGTGTCGATGGGGGATCAGGAGCCGTCGGAATGGTCACCGCCCCTCGGCTCGCTGATCGGGTGTAATGCCGAGCTTGCGAAGAACCAACCGGTTCAGATTGTGCTCTTCCCGCGCATACAGGAAGAGAACTTTTTCGCTCTTGTCCAACACATAGTCGTATCCCTCCTCCGTGGCCACCTCCTCTGCGGCACTGAGAATGCGTTTCTGGATGGGGCGCATGAGCTTCTTCTGGCGCGTGTAGAGCTGTCCCTTGGGGCCGAAGTACCGCTGCCGGAGCTGCTCCACCTTCTGCTGTGCCTGCTCAATGGCCCTGCGCTTCTGTTTGCGCTCCTCCTCAGTGTACAGGAGCTCCGACGCCTGAAACTCGTCCCTCAGCGTCTGCACCTTCTCCTTCTGGTTCTCGATTTCAGCACGCCACTTCGTTTCCAGTTCGTCGAGCGTCTGCTGGACGGTGGCATATTCGGGCAGCTTCTTCAGAATGGCCTGCGTGTCGACGTATCCGATCTTTTGTTGAGCGCGAGCCTCGCCGGCCCATCCCCAGAGCCCAAGCACCGCCGCGGCAATGAGGACGATTCGCGACAGCCCCCCTCGCGACACTCCCCCGACATCGACCCGCAGACTCACGTCAGAGCTCTGGTCCCACATGTCGTCCCACGTGTCGTCCATCCGTCGATGATTGACCCAGAGCGCGGCGCAGCTACATGCCCTAACGTCCTCCTCCTCCCCCCCCAAATCCTTGTCCCAGGGAGAACTGGAACGTCCATCCCGGCTGCCCCCCTCCTCCCTCCAGGGGAATGTACTCGTCGAAGTTGTAGCCGTAGTTAAACTCGATCATGCCGACGATGGGCAGGTAGAGCTTCACCCCGATTCCGGCCGAGCGGTAGAGGTCGGCAGGGTTGTACGTATTGAGGCTACTCCAGGCATTGGCGGCATCGAGGAAGAGGTACGGACGGGCCTGCAACTGCTTCGACTCGACCGCCTTCCACCGAAATTCGGACGTGTACTTGTTTAGCACCTGGCCGCCCTGGGGCTTCAGATTGCCCTGTCGGTCGCGGATGAGGGGGCCGATGACCCCGCGCGGATACCCGCGCATGAAGACCGGATCGGTGCCGAACGTTCCCCCCTGGTAGTCAAAGGCAGTTCCTCCGACCTCGAAGGTTTCGAACTGCACCGACTCGCCCGTGATGGATCCGATGTACCCAAAGTCCGTCCCGACGCCGACCGAAAAGTTGTCCCCAATCGGCACGTTCCAGCTGGTTTTGAACCGCCACTTGTGGTACTGCACGAGATCGCCGATCGGCGGGGCCACCTCCAGCGAAAGCGAGAACTTGGATCCACTGCGGGGGAAGGTCGGATTGTTGAGCGAGTTGCGACTCAGCGACTGCCGGAGGGTAATGGACTGGTTCATGCCGTAGGGGACGGTGGAAAACAGCGGATCGGGCCCCGGCGTGCTCGGGTCGTTCCCCCGGTTGTTGTAGAGCCGGTATCCCGCCCGCGTGCCGGTCATGAACTTGTCGTCGGGCCAGTCGAGGCGCTGTCGGACGAAGAGACTGGCATTGAAGTTCTCGAACTTGCCGCCCTCAATGCCTCTGCTTCGCGTCCGCCGCCCGAAGATGGACCGGGTGTATTTCGAGTACGAAATCGATCCGCCGACGGGCGTGGGGCTTCCCTGGAACCACGGCTCGGTAAAGGAGAGCGAGTAGTTCTGGTAGTACGTGCCGTTGGTCCGAACGTTGAGGCTGAGCTTCTGCCCATCGCCCGAGGGCAGGGGACGCCACGCGCTGGCGTCAAAGAGATTCTGAGCCGAGAAATTGTTGAACTGAAACCCGAGTTGGAGGACGAGTCCAAACTGTCCGAACGTGCCCGAAAGCTGAAGCTGATCGCTCCCGGTCTCCTTCACGCTGTACGTGAGGTTGGCCTTCTTCTCCTCCTGGCTGACGCTGATGTCGGGCCCCCCGGAGAGGGACTGTTTGCTGAAGTATTCCAACTGGCTGAGCCGGCGAATGGACTCCTGGATGGCACTTCGGCTGAATCGCTCGCCGGGCACGGTGTACAGCTCCCGCCGGATGACGTAGTCTTTGGTCTTCGTGTTGCCGGTAATGTCGATGTCGCCGAAGGTGTAGACGTCCCCCTCCCGCACGTCCATCGTAATGTCGAGCGAGTCCTCGCCCACGACCCGAACGGTGGGCTGCACGTTTGCCCGCATGTAGCCGCGGTCCATGTAGAGACCGAGCACTCCACTCTGGCGCCCGCTGCCGTAGAGGTTCTCGTCGAGGGCCTTTCCGTTGTACACCTCCCCCTCTGAGAGTCCCAGTTTCTGGGTAAGAACGCGATCCGGATAGATGGAATTTCCCTCCCAGGTGATGTCGCTCACGTAATAGCGACTGCCCTCCCGCACGCGCACGTCAATGCCGAGGCCGCCATCCCCCATGTAATAAACCGAGTCTTTAACGATCTGGGCGTCGTAGTAGCCGTGCTCGCGGTAGTAATCGATGACTCGGTCGAGGTCTTCCTCGTAGGCGTCCCGCTTGAACTTTTCCCCCTTCCAGAAACGCCACCACCGGTTTTCTCGGGTCTTCTCCATGGCGCCCCGCAGGTCGCCGTTGTCGAACTGCTTGTTCCCGAAAAAGCGGATGCGCTCAACCTGGATTTTCTTTTTTCGGTCAACGTTGAACGTGAGGGTGACTCGGTTTCCCTTCGCCTTTGAGCGTTTCACGTCTACCTCCGTCCGGAGGTACCCCTCCTCCTCGTAGAAGTTTTTAATGATCTGCTTGGAGCGCTCCACGTCGGAGGGCCGAACGGAACTGCCTTTCAAAAGGGGCATCTCCTTCTTGAGCTCCTCCCGGTCGCCCCCGTCAATTCCCTTCAGTTTGTAGCTCCCGAGCGTCGGCTCGGGCGCGACCCGGATCACCAGGGTGATGTTGTTGCCCGACTGGTTTGCCCGGTAGATGGCCACGTCGGAAAACAGCCGGAGGTCGTAGATGGAGCGGATGGCCTGGGCCACCGCATCGCCGGCCGGGAGCGTAACTTGCTGGCCTTCCGAGAGCCCGCTCGACTGAACGACGAACTGGCGGGTCCGCTGGTTCTCAACCCCCCGCACGCGAATCTCTTGAATGGTGTACGTAGGGCGGGCGGAAGCGGTGGCGCCCCCCGTTTGGGACGACTGAGTCGGGGTCTGCGCAGATACCGGCAGGACGCCGCCGAGAAGAACAGCAAGAACGAGGGCGGGCAGCCGTAGATGCATACCAATTGGACACTCGTTTGAGGACCGGGCTCACGTCGATCAGCCCGATCAAACTGGACTTGTGCCGGGCGGTTTCGGGCACGAACCGCTCTCCCGCAAACCATAACGCACTTTCCCCGGGAATTATTCTCCGACGCTCTCGCGTGGCCTTTCGCACAGCCAAGTACTGAGCCGAGAGTAACGCACCACTGCTCGGACCCGGCTCACCGGAAGAACAAAGAGACCCCGAGGCTACTTACGCTCCGTTGGCATTCTCGTCGGGGGCGTTACTCTCAACGCGGCCAAAACGGCGATCGCGCTCCTGATAGCTGCGGATGGCTCCATACAACTGCTCCCGCCGGAAGTCGGGCCAGTAGTCGTCGGTAATGTACAGCTCCGTATAGGCACTCTGCCAGAGCAGGAAGTTGGAAAGCCGGTACTCCCCCCCCGTCCGGACCAGCAGATCCGGATCGGGCATGCCTTCGGTGTCAAGCTGACGCTCGAACCGAGACGCGTCGATGTCCTCCGGAGCGAGGTCGCCCTCCTGGACCCTGGTGGCAAGATCCCGAGCGGCCTGGAGGATTTCCCACCGGCCGCTGTAGGAGAGCGCGAGCGTGAGGGTCATTCGGTCGTTCTCGACGGTATCGTTCTTCGTCTGCACGAGGGCCTCCTCGCAGGAACCGGGGAGCTGCGACAGGTCCCCGATGGTTTGAAGCTGCACCTCATTCTCCATGAGGGTGGACCGCTCTTTCTGCACGGTGCGGACCAGCAATTCCATGAGGGCATCGACCTCGGAATCGGGGCGCTCCCAGTTTTCGGTGCTGAAGGTGTAGAGCGTGAGGTAGTCGATCCCGAGCTCTGCACTGGCCTCCGTCACGTCCCGCACGGAGGTCACGCCCTCGTGGTGCCCCATCACGCGCGACTCCCCGCGCTGCTGGGCCCATCGGCCGTTCCCGTCCATGATGCAGGCGACGTGCGCGGGCAGTTCGCCTCGCTCTTTGAGGGCACGCTGGCGACGGTCGTCGTGGGCCTCGGAGGTCTCCCCTCGGGCCGACGCATTCGTTGTCCGGGTCGATTCCATAGGACTGCTATACTCCGACCAAAAACGCGAGACGGGGCGAATGCCCCCACGTGCGGAATTGTTCAACAGGATTGTAACCTATGAGGGTCTGCGTCGAAGGTCAACGGAATCCTGCGCGCCTTTTGTGCCAACCTTTTTCCGCCTCGCCATCGGATTGATTGGGGATTCACGGGAGTTCCGATTGCCGTTCGACACGGTCTTCAGGACCACCACTACGATCGCCTACAACCGGAGAATATCGTTGAAGATGAGAAATGCCATGAAGCCAATTAGGAGGATCATGCCCACCTGCTGTGCCACGAGCCGGACCCGTACGGAGGGGCGGCGGCGCGTGACCGCTTCGTAGAGGAGAAACAGCAACTGACCGCCGTCCAGCGCCGGGATGGGGAGAACGTTCATGATGGCGAGGGTGATCGAGAGGGCCGCGATGAGCTGCCAGTACGGACTCCATCCGGCGGACGCGGCTTCGCTCGTGACCTTCGCAATCATGACCGGCCCGCCCAGGCTGTCCGTCAGGCTGTCCCGCCCCACGACTATGCGCTTCAGCGTCACGACGATGGTTCGGGCATAGGTCCAGGTTTCCGCCCCCCCTGCCTGGAGGGCCTCAAGGGGCCCGTAGGAGGTCGTGCGGACACCAAATTCTTCATAGAGCATCTGCTGCGTCACCCGACTTGCGCTCGGTCCTCGAACGCCCAGAAGATACTTGTCTTGCTCCTCGTTGTACTCGGCGGCAATGTCGGCCGTGAGAATCCGCCCGTCCTCGGTGTCCCGCACCAGGGTGGACGTCCCTGCATCGGATCGGGCGCCGGCCAGCGAATCGGCGCGAAACCAGTGGACTTCGAGGGGCGCCTCTTCCGCCTTCTGGATCATGGCGCTCATTTCCATCCAGAAGCGCACCGTGTCGGCCCCAATCCGCACAATGCGATCTCCCGCCTGCAGCCCCGCCGAGTCGGCCGGGCTGCCCTTCACGACGCCCCCAATGAGGGACGGCTGATACCCGAGCCCAAACCCCTGATTGTTGTTTTGAGCCCGGCTGAGCCGAGAAATAATGTTTGACGGGCCCACCAGTCGTTTTCGCTCCCCATCGCGGATCACGGTGAGCGTCAAGGAATCCGCGGCAACGAGGGACTGCGGATTGAGTTGATCGAAGCGTTCGAGCGGCTCGCCGTTGAGTTTCACGATCCGGTCGCCCGTCCGCAGGCCCAGGTCATACGCCACCGAGCCGTCTTCCACGTACACCTGCTTCACGTTCTCGGCCGGGATGTACGTGTTGCCCTCACTCCAGCGAATGCCCCCAAAAATGAGGATCGCAAGGAAGGCGTTGAAGACGACCCCCGCACTGATGACGACGATGCGCTGCCAGACCGGCTTGGCCCGAAACTCCCACGGCTCCGGCTCTTCCTCGACGTGATCGGTGTCGAGACTCTCGTCGATCATGCCATTGATCTTGACGTACCCCCCCAGCGGCGTCGCCCCCACCGCATACTCGGTATCCCCGTATTTCCGCCCCAGGATCGTCGGGGGGAACCCGATCGAGAAGCGCTCCACCCGCATGCCAAAGTATTTGGCCGTAATAAAATGACCAAATTCGTGGACGAACACCAGGACGGTGAGCGCCAGGAGAAACCAGAGGGTCGACGATAGAAGGCTGATCAAGAGCTCCATGCAGGGGAGAGGATGACCAAACGACGCTACAGACGTCCACGCGAGGTAAAAGAAGCGACTCCGTGAATAGTTTGCCTCTAATTTGAAGCCGGCAAGGCGAGTTCCTCGACGAAGCGGCGGGCTTCCTCGTCCGCAGCGATGAGATCGTCGAGGGAGGGGTCGGCCGTCACGGGAATGCGCTCCAGCGCCTGCTCGACGGCGCGGGGGATGTCCGTGAACCCGATCTCCCGGTCGAGAAAGCGCCCGACGGCAACCTCATTCGCCGCGTTGAGAAGGGCCGGGGCCGTGCCGGCGGCATCGAGCGCCTCGCACGCGAGCCGCAGGCATGGAAACTTGTCGGGGTCGGGGCGCTGGAAGTCGAGTCGGGAGAGCTCTGCCCAGTCGAGCCGTTCGTGGGGCGCGGGCCACCGCTCGGGAAAGGTCAACGCATACTGGATGGGCACTTTCATGTCGGGCACCCCGAGCTGAGCCTTCACGGCCCCGTCGGCAAACGAGACCATCGAGTGCACAATCGACTGCGGGTGCACGAGGACGTGAATCTGATCGAGGGACAAATCGAACAGCCACTTCGCCTCGATGACCTCCAGTCCCTTGTTCATCATGGTGGCCGAATCGATTGTGATCTTGTCCCCCATGGACCAGTTCGGATGGTCGAGGGCCTCGCTCACCGTGATCTCCTCGAACGTCTCGGCGGCACGGTCCCGGAACGGCCCGCCGGACGCCGTGAGCACCACGTCCTCCACGGCCCGATCGGCCTCGCCCACCAGGCACTGAAAGATCGCCGAGTGCTCACTGTCTACGGGAATCAACTGCCCCTCCCCCTCGCTCAGGGCCTGATTCACCAGCGCCCCCCCAACGACGAGCGTCTCCTTGTTGGCGAGCGCCACCCGCTTCCCCGACGCCAGCGCTCGGAGCACGGGCCGAAGCCCGGCAAACCCCACGACCGCCCCCATCACCACGTCCACGTCCGACCGCGTCGCCGCCTCGCACAGACCGTCCGCCCCCGCGACGACGCGCACGTCGGACGCGCCGGACAACGCGCGTTCAAGCGTCCGAACCCGCCCAGGGGACCCGACGGCGACGCACTCGGGCCGAAACTCGCGCACCTGTTCGGCGAGCAGATCGACGTTGCGGCCGCACGTGAGGACCTTCACGTCGAACCGATCCGGAAACAACCGGACGATGTCGAGGGTCTGCGTGCCCACCGACCCGGTAGCCCCCAGGAGAGCAAGGCCCTGGGGATCTGCGTCTGGCTGCCCGTTTTGAGGAAATCGGTCCATGTGGTCGGTCGTCGCGTCACAAACGAGAGGGCATCGAAACAAGGGACCGCCGCATCCAACAGGTCGACGGGCGGGCCGGAGAAACGTCCGTCTTGGGCGCGCCTTAAAGTATTACTTGCAACGACCGACATTGCTTCGAGCCTCGAATTCCCCCGTGCCGCACGCCTCTCTTCAACGGCCTTCCGTCCGGTCTTCGCGGGTGCCGCGAACCGTCGCTCTGTCCCTGTTCCTTCTCCTCGCCGCAAGCCTGCGTCCTACGCTCGCGCAACAGCCCGACAGCACCCAGCTCCGGCGGTTTCAGCAGGCCAACGCCTACCTCCAGGCCGGCCAGTCCGAGAAGGCAATCAAACTGCTCGAGGATCTGTACGCGGAGGCGCCCCAAAACACGGCCTTCTACCGGAAATTGAAGGAGACCTACGAGAGCGTCAAACGCTACGACGAGGCGCTGCGGCTGGTCGAAAAACGAATCGGGACGTCCCCTACGGTCCCCCTGCTGTCCGAAAAGGCCCGCCTTCAGTATCAGAACGGAGACCGAAAGACGGCAAATAAGACGTGGGACCGCGCACTTCAACTTGCTCCGAACAAGGCCCAGACGTACCAGACGGTCTACCAGACCCTGATTGACCTCCGTCACTTCCGGAAGGCCATCGACGTGCTGCAGAAAGGGCGCTCGACCCTCAACCGTCCTGACGCGTTCCAGACCGACCTGGCGTACCTGTACGGGCTCGACGGGCAATTCGAAAAGTCGATGCAGGAGTACGTCCAGCTCCTCGCGGAGGCCCCGCAGCGAGTGAATTACGTCCAGAACCAGCTCCGGACCTTCGTGGAGCAGGACCAGGGCATCGCGGCCAGCATCGAGGTCCTCCGGAAAACTGTTCAGGAATCGCCGCTGAACCTCGCCTACCGGCAGCTTTTGGCCTGGCTCCACATGGAGCAAAACGACTACGCCGCCGCGTTCGACGTGTACCGGGCCATCGACCGGCTTAAGGAGAAAAAGGACCGCGTCCTCTTCTCGTTTGCCCAGAACGCCGCAGACGCCCAAAAATACGATGTCGCGACGCAGGCCTGCGAGGTGGTACTGAATCGGTATCCCGAGTCGGCGGTGGCTCCCGTTGCGCAGAAGACCCTCGGGGACCTGTACCGGCAGTGGGCGACCCTGGAGACCGACACGACCTCGGCGGCCCAGGACTCCGCCCGCTACGACCGGGCCCGAGCGGCCTACGAAACCTTCCTCCAGTCGTACCCCGGCCACTCGGACTATCCGAACGGGCTCCTTCAGCTCGGCACGCTCCAGCTCGATGCCTACCACGCCCTCGACGAGGCCGAGGCCACCCTGAAGCAGCTCGTCTCGAACCACTCGCAGACCGCTGCCGCCGAGAAGGGCCAGTACCATCTCGCCCGCATTGCACTCTTCCGCGACTCGCTTGAGCGCGCCCGCCTCCTTTTCTCGCGCCTGGCCAAGAGCGCACAGGACAGCGACCTCACCGACCGCGCCCGGTACGAGCTGGCCCGGCTTCACTTTTACCAGGGCGAGCTCGACGCCGCCATGGCCCGCATAAAGGCGACCAGCCAGAATCCCAGTGCGGACGTGGCAAACGACGCCATCGAGCTTAAAACACTGCTCCAGGAAAACCGAGGCCCTGATTCGCTCGACACGGCGCTCCAAACCTTTGCTCGGGCCCGTCTCGACACTCGCCAGCGTGCGTACGGAACGGCGCTCACCCAGCTGGATTCTCTCCTGCAGAATCACCCGCGACACCCGCTCGCCGACAATGCCCGATTCCAGAAGGGCAAGATCCACCTCGCCCAACGCGACACCTCGGCGGCCCTGGCGGCGTTTCGGGCGGTGCCGGACCGCCACCCCCGAAGCCCTTACGCCGACCGGAGCCTCTTCCGGGCCGGACGGCTGCTGGAATCGAGCGGGCAACCTGCGGCAGCTGTTTCGGCCTACAATCAGCTCCTGACGGAGTACCCGAAGTCCCTCCTCGCCGGTGAAGTGCGGGGACGGCTCCGCGTTCTCCAGCAAACCCAGGGATAGCGATCCCGCTCCCTCGCCCGATCTTCAGCATTTAGAACGGTGTTCTACGATGCGCCTTCGGAATGGACTCCGCACTGCTCTTGCCCTCCTCTTTTTCGTCGCCGTCGCGCTTCCGTCCGCTTCCGCGCAGGATCTTTTGATCCCGATGGACAAGAAGCAAAATGATCACCTTAAGGCGTACGGCGCGGTGTACGCGGCGCTTCAGGAGGGCCAAACCGTCGACTGGCTCTTGAATTACCGAGGCGGGTCGTTCCTCACCGACGCCACCGAGGCCCTCCGGCGCGAGTTGCAGGTGCGAGGTGTCTCCTTCACCCGCGTGGGCGGAGGCCAGGCGGCGACGATCATCTCAAAGGTCGAGTCGGACGGCAGCAACATGTCCGTCGTGCCGCTCGAAAAGGCCCCGAAGATCGCTGTGTACGCCCCCGACGGAGCGGTGCCGTGGGACGATGCCGTGCGCCTGGCGCTGAAGTACGCGGAAGTGCCCCACGACGTTATTTACGAC
The DNA here is from genome assembly GCA_003023105.1 of Bacteroidetes bacterium QH_10_64_37. The sequence continues at coordinate 6,920 of PXSZ01000010.1, read as the reverse complement.
GAAGAGGTGCTCAACGGGAAGCTCCCCTCCTACGACTGGCTCCACCTCCACCACGAGGACTTTACCGGCCAGTTTGGCAAGTTCATCCGCTACCGCAACGAGCCGTGGTACATTCAGAAGCAGAAGAAGGCGGAGGAAGCCGCCCGCCAATTCGGCTTCCGCAAAGTGAGTCAGCTGAAGCTGGCCGTGGCCGAGCGCATCAAACAGTACGTCTCGAACGGGGGCTTCCTCTTCTCGATGTGCTCCGGCACCGAAACGCTCGACATTGCCCTGGCCGCCCACGAGACCGACGTGGTACCGAAGGCGTACGACGGGGACCCGGTGGACCCGAACGCGCTCAAACAACTTGACTTTAGCAATACCCTCGCCTTCCGCAACTTCACCCCCAACCTGAACGCCACCGAGTACAAGCACTCCACCATCGACGTGGGCCCGCCCCCGGCGAAGCTGCGGGACCCTTCCCTCGACTACTTCACACTGTTCGAGTTTAGCGCGAAGTGGGACCCGGTGCCCACGATGCTTACGCAAAACCACGTGGCCACGGTGAAAGGCTTTATCGGACAAACCACAGCGTACAGCGAGGACATGCTCAAGGAAGATGTCGTCGTTCTCGCCGAGGCGCCGGACCGCCCGCAGGTGCGGTACATTCACGGCACCCTCGGCCAGGGCACCTTCACGTTCTACGCCGGGCACGACCCAGAGGACTACCAGCACTTCGTGGGGGACCCACCCACCGACCTGTCCCTGCACCCCAACTCGTCCGGGTACCGCCTCATCCTGAACAACATCCTCTTCCCCGCCGCCAAGAAGAAAAAGCAGAAGACCTGACGGCCGCTTCGCCCGTCCCCCGGTCTTTTGTCCCATTTCTCGCGTCTCACGACTCGACGGATGCCGCGGAGTGAAGGGGATGGTCCGATGTCGCGGGAACGAGTGTGGAATGTCCTCTCGTCTCCGGTTCTCGTCGCGCTCCTCCTCTCTGCGGGACTCCTCCTTCCCACCCCGGCCGCCGCACAGCGACAGCCCGGCTCCGTGGGAATGGGCTTTCAGATTGGACATCCGGGCGGCTTCGCCATCAAGTGGTACCGGCCCGATTCGATTGCCTACGACGGGGTACTCAGCACCGACGGCAACGACTTTATCGCCGGATACTTCCATCGGCTCTGGGAACGCGCCGTCCCCAACTCTCCCCTCCACTTCTACGCCGGCCCCGGCGTGCTGGTGGGCGCCGAGCGCCCGTCGCGGTCGCCCCGCCTTCGCCTCGGCCTGAGTACCGAGGCTGGACTGAATTTTTATGCCGAACAGTTCGAAGTTTTCTTGCATGTGACGCCCGCTCTCCGGTTCTTACCCAGTACCCACGTGAGGCTCGACGGCAACGTCGGCCTGCGCTACTATTTGTGATTTCTTCCTGGGCAACTCGCCCTCGATCTACGATCCACTGCAATGTTGTTCAATCGCGTCCTCATTACCGGTGCCAACGGCCTGCTTGGGCAGGCACTCGTCCGGCGCATGAGTCAGATCCGCGAGTACGACGTGCTGGCAACGGCCCGGGACGACGTACCCCGGTTCGAGGGCGGGTCGTGCGGCTACACCCCGCTCGACGTGACCCAGCCCGACGACGTGGCCCATATTTTTGAGGACTTTACGCCCAACGTGGTGGTCAACTGCGCCGCGATGTCCGACGTGGCGGTGTGCGACGAGCACCGAAGCGAGGCTTGGGCCGTGAACGCTCGTGCCGTCAAAACCCTCGCCAAGCAGTGCCGAGAGACCGGCGCCCGCCTCGTGCAGGTGTCCTCCGACTTCGTGTTCAACGGCAAGCGTGGACCCTACGACGAGGAGGCTCGCCCCGATCCTGTCAACTACTACGGGCGCACCAAGCTCGCGGGCGAGAACGCCGTCCGGGAGGCCGGCCGCGCAAACTGGGCCATCGTGCGCACCGTGCTGCTCTACGGCACGGCGCAGAATCTGAGCCGCTCGAACGTGGTGCTCTGGATCATCGACCGGCTGTCGAAGGGGGAGCCCCTCCACATCGTCGACGACCAGCATCGCACGCCTACACACGTGGACGACCTGGCGACCGGAATCGAACGCCTCCTGCACCATGAGGAAACGGGCATTTACCACGTCTCCGGGCCCGATCTCGTGTCCATCTACGAACTGGCCTGCACGGTGGCGGAGGTGTTTGGCTTTGACGACTCGCTCATCGAGCCCGTATCGAGCGACTTCTTCGAGGAGGACGTGGAGCGACCGCCGCGCACCGGCTTTGTCATTGACAAGGCCGAGACGGAGCTCGACTACGATCCGCGGCCCCTGGAAACGGGCCTCCGTGACCTGAAGGATCACCTCCTTTAGCACCTTCAACTGATGCGTGAGTACGTTCGTAAACAAGTGTCGCTCTCAAGCAGCTTCCTGTACGGAACGGCGAAAAGACTTCGGAAGTCTTCGCACGTCTTTTTCCATGAGAGCGTTTGTTGGTTGGGGGTTGAGGGTTGTGAATTGCGAGCGTACGCCTATCTCCTCCCTCTTTCTCCCATTCCCCCACTCTCCCACGCCCCCCATGCTCGATCTTGACACTGTTCGCACCGATCCCCGCCGCGTCAAAGAGGCGCTCCGAGCCAAAGGCACCGGCCCGCCCGACCTCGTGGACCGGCTCCTGGAGGTCGACGAGACGCGCCGGGCCACCATCACGGAACTGCAGGAGACCCAATCCCGGCAGAATGATCTCTCCGAGCAGATTGGGGCGCTGAAGCGCGAAGGGAAAGACGAGGAAGCGGAAGCGATGATCGAGAAGACGAGCCGGATGAAGGAGGAAATCAAACGTCTGAAGGACGAGGTGCAGGAGGCCGAGGCGCAGCAGGAGGCGCTTGTCCTGGAGCTCCCGAACATTCCACACCCGAGTGTGCCCGTGGGGAAGGACGAGGACGACAACGAGGTAGAAGAGACGTTTGGCGAGAAGCCATCCTTCGACTTCGACCCGGCGCCGCACTGGGAATTGGCCGACCGGCACGACCTTGTGGACCTGGAGCGGGGCGCGAAGGTGACGGGGAGCGGCTTTCCGTTCTACCTGGGTCGCGGGGCGCGGCTGCAGCGGGCGCTCCTCAACTTCTTCCTCGACCGCGCCCGCGAGCGGGGCTACACCGAGATGCAGGCGCCCCTCTTCGTCAACCCGGAGAGCGCGAAGGGCACCGGCCAGCTGCCGGACAAGGACGACCTGATGTACGACATCCCTCGGGACGACTTCTACCCCATCCCCACGGCCGAGGTGCCCGTCACCAATTTCCACCGCGACGAGATTCTTTCGGCCGACGACCTGCCCCTCCAGTACTGCACCTACTCGCCCTGCTGGCGGCGCGAGGCGGGAAGCTACGGCTCGGACGTGCGGGGCCTGAACCGCCTGCACCAGTTCGACAAGGTGGAGCTCGTTCGGATCGTCTCCCCCGACGAGAGCTATCGCGCCCTCGATGAGCTGCTCGCCGACGCGGAGAGTGCGCTCGACGCCCTCGATCTGCCCTACCGCCGCCTCCTCATGTGCACGGGGGACATGGGCTTCACGCAGGCCAAGGTGTACGACCTGGAGGTGTGGAGCGCGGCGCAGGAGCGCTGGCTGGAGGTGTCGTCCGTCTCCAACTTCGAGGCCTTCCAGGCCCGCCGCATGCAAATTCGCTACCGGCCGGAGCCGGAGGCCAAACCCGAACTCGTCCACACCCTCAACGGAAGCGGCCTCGCCTTTCCTCGCATCGTGGCGGCCCTGCTCGAAAACAACCAGCAGCCCGACGGCTCAATCGAGCTCCCGGAGATCCTCCATTCCTACACGGGCTTTGCACGGATCGAGTGACCCGTGATTCGCGAAACGTGATTCGCAACTCGTGAGGGATAGCAGCTCTTGACTCCGGTCTCCCTCACGCTCTCACGCCTCACGGTTCACGCCTTCACGCATCATTCCCTCACGCCGGCATCGCGCGCTCCGGCTCCCCCTGCAGAAACGCCTCGGCGCGGTGGACCATCTCCTCGCTCCCAATGAAAAGCGGCGTGCGCTGGTGGAGCTTCTCGGGGGACTTCTCCAGGATGCGGGTGTGCCCGTCCGAGGCAGCCCCGCCGGCCTGCTCGGCGATAAAGCCCATCGGATTCGCCTCGTACATGAGACGGAGCTTGCCGTCGGGACTGCCCTCCGTGGCCGGATACATGTAGATGCCTCCCTTCAGCAGATTGCGGTGAAAGTCTGAGACAAAGGAGCCGATGTAGCGCGTCTTGGCGGGCCGGTTGGTCTCCGGATCCGGCTGCTGGAGCCAGTCGAGGTAGTTCCGCAGGCCCTCCTCGAAAGAGTAGTAGTAGCCGCCGTTGATGGAGAAGAGGCGCCCGCGCGGCGGGGTCTGAAGGTCCGGGTGTGACAGGAGGAATTCGCCAATCGACGGGTCCAGCGTGAAGCCGTTCACGCCGTTGCCGGTGGTGTAGACGAGCATCGTCGAGGAGCCGTACACGACGTAGCCGGCCGCCACCTGCTCGGTGCCGGGTTGGAGGGCGGCCTCCGGGTCCGGCTCTTCCTTGTCGTAGCCCTCCGGCAACCGGTAGATGCTGAAGATGGTGCCCACCGATACGTTCACGTCGATGTTCGACGAGCCGTCGAGCGGGTCCATCAGCACGATGTACTTCCCGTCCCCCTCCTCTGGAACGCTGCTCAGCGGGATAGCCTCCGCGTGCTCCTCCGACCCGATGAGGCAACACTCGCCCCCCCGGCGCAGGGCCTGCACGAACTCGCGGTGCGCGAGGGCGTCCATCTTTTGCTGCACCTCCCCCTGCACGTTCGTTTGGCCGGTGCTGCCGTAGACGTCGATCAGGCCCGCGCGGCGCATGTCGCGGTTCACAATTTTCGCGGCCAAGCTGATGTCGCGCAGGAGGCGGGAGAATGCGCCGGTCGAATGCGAAAACGCATCCTGCCGTTCAATAATGAACTGTTCGAGGGTCTTGAACGTCCCGGGATCTGCCTCAGCGAATCCGGGTTCGTCCTGAGTGCGGGTCGTGTTCGTGTGAGCGGTCATGCGGACGGGCGGGTCGGTTCGAGAGATGCATTCGTCCCGACGGGACTCGGGAGTCAACAGTTTAGTGTAGGGGATTTTGGAACCGCTTCCAAGACGTGAGCACGAGACCGGCGAAAGATTCGACCAATCTCAACACGCCCCCGCCCCGATCCTCCCGAGTCCCACCGACTGGTCGGCGCGCGCCCGGAGGCCGGTGAGGAGAGAGCGACACGCCCAGCCCAGCGGCCGTGGTGGTCGGCCACCAGGTTTGGGGGGTCGGTCGAGAAGGTGGTGGCCACCATCGAGATGCCCAGCAGCCACTACGGCATCTGCCGCTTGCCGAGGAAGGGCGGCCATGATGGCCCAATCGACAAACGCAAGCTCCATGGGGCTATGCGGTCGGGGCTTCTGTAGACAGCACGTTTTCGAGTTTGGTGTTGAAGTCGATCAGATTGAAGGCGTGGTAGTACTTCATGATCGACGCCTTAATCCGCCACAGCACGAAAGCCTCCGCGTCGCGATGCCCCTCCAGGTTGTCATAAAGGCGCCGACGCGCCTCCTGCACCGACGGCTTCGTCCACACGTACCGGCTTCCCGTGCGCACCAGCCACTGCCGTCGCTCCTCGTCGAGGTCGCCGAAGGCCGCGCCCTCCTCCTCTTCGTGGAGCCACTTCGTCCAGCGCCCACTGTCGACGACCGCCTCGCGCAGGGCCTCCCGCAACCCCGAGTCGGCCCCAATCTTGCGCTCCAGATCGACCAGATCCATAAGCGCCTCGTATTCCTCCTCGGTGTACTCGGGTCCCACATTGGCCCCGCCCATTCCGCTGAGCGGGTAGTCCTCCGGATTGTCCACGTAGTCGGTGTAGTGGCCCTTGATAAGCGCGCCGTACGGCCTGGTGCGCTCGGTGAGCCGCCGGGCCACGTCGGGCTCGAAGTACGAGGTGTCGAGATCGGTGCCCACCTTCCCGACGACGAAACACGGCCAGGCCGCCTCAAGCCCCCGCTCCCGGAGGCCCGCATCGAGCCCGTCGAGAAAACGCTCGAAGGCGTCCATGTTGGCCAGGCCGCCGTGCACCTCTTCGGTGCCCACCTCGTAGCTTATCGGCGGCGCGCCCCGCGCCTTGCGATGCGTCTCGGCGTGCTCGATGAGCTCAAGCGTCCGCTCGACGACCCAGTCGATGGGAATGGGCTCCCCCTCCGGCACCCGCCGGTCCACGGTCGGGTCGATGTGGAGAAGCGCGTAGCCGGCCTCGATGCACGACTCCAGCGACCGCTTTACGGCCGCCATCGTCTCCTCGAAGGCGTACCCCTCGGTGGCGTGTTTGTCTTTGAGCCAGGGGCCTCCATGATCGAGACAGGGCAAAATCGGGGTATCCGCCCCGAGACGATCGGCCTCCTCCTCAATGAAGGCGACGAGGCCCGCGTGGGTCCACCCCGTGTACCCCCCATCCCGGTCCACCTGGTTGAGGGTGGAGGTGAAAAGAAGCGGGGCGTTGGCGTCGCGCGCAGCCAAGAGCGCCGCCTGCGTGACGGCTTTCGAGTTGGGACAGACCGCCAGCAAACACGTCTGGTTCTCGAAGCGGTCGATCAGGAGCCGGATCAAGCCCTTCACGGCGGGCTGTCCGCCTGTCTCCAGGGCCTCAACAATAGGATGGGGCATCTCGATGCGTGCCGAAGAGGTCGTTGTTGCCGAGAAAAAACGTGCGTGAGATGTCGCGTCCCACCCGTTCGCGAATCCGATCCGGGTAGGTGTGCAGCACGTACTCGCCGGCCTGTGCGGTGCGGTCGACCTGCTCCCGGAACGCAGCCATCCGGTCAAGGTGAGCCAGGGCCTGGGCGGCCACGACCATGCTGCTGTACGAGCTGGTCATGGCCAGGCCCTGGTCGTGGCTCGCTCCGGGGAGCACG
>PXSZ01000009.1 GCA_003023105.1 Bacteroidetes bacterium QH_10_64_37 | reverse complement strand
TTCAGGATGCCCTGACTGCGGATGCCGAGGCCGCGGAGCAGGCTGCCGCGCAGGCACAAGGGGCTCATGTGCTCACGCTGTCTCGCTCCGGCACCGTGCGGGCGGCCCTACGTCAGGCCGACCCCGCGCCGAGGGTCAGCATCGCCGTGTCGGAGCCCGGGGGCGAAGGGATTGGCGTCGCCGAGCATCTCGCGGACCCAGGTCGCGACGTGACACTTCTCCCCGACGCGGCCGTCGCCCGTCGTCTGGACGCAGGGTCTATCGATGCGGTGCTGGTGGGGGCAGACACGGTGCTGCCATCCGGCGCCGTCGTGAACAAGGTAGGCACCTACGGCGCGGCGCTCGTCGCCCACCGGGCCGACGTGCCCGTCTACGCCGCCTGCGCGGTCGATAAGATTTCGGTGGACGGCGACGTGTCCGACGAGTCGGTCCCGTCGCGGACGGTGTACGACGGGCCGACAGATCTGGGGGTGTGGGCCCCTCGCTTCGACACCACTCCGGCCGAGCTCATCACCGGCGGGCTTCTCACCGAACGCGGTGCGCTAACGACGGACGAGGTGGGAGCCGCGACCGAGGAACTCGCCGGACTCCGGGCCTGGATGTGATTCGGCGTCCCCCCTTTCGCTTGTCACAGGTCCTGCTTCTCGACGACGTCCAGGACTGCCCGGGCAAACCGCCGGAAGTCATCCAGCCGCTCATGGGTGATCGAATGCACAATCTGCCAGTCAATGGAGCGATAGGCGTGGACGGCGACGTTCCGAAATCCGACAGCCCCCTGCAGGCGCTGGGCTAACGTTGCTGAAAGGACGCCCATTTCGTGAAGCCGATCGAACCCTTCGGCCATCGTGTCGGGAGGTGCCCCGTCATCCTCAGAAATGAGATGAGCCGCAATATCCACGCAGAGCTGCACGGCGCGGGTCAGGTTGACCGTGATGATGTCCTGCCGGTCCCAATCGCGTTCCAGGTCCTCGACGGAGTCTCCCCGTTTGTCCTCCACCCGCTGCACACGCCGCCGCAGGGACTCGATCTTTTCCAGAATTAGCTCCGCATCCATCGCTCGCGTCGGTCTTTGAGAATGCGACGCCGATAGGGAAGCCAGTCGGCCTGATCGAACCACCAGCGCTTGATGAGCTCGGCGTACAGGACCGTGTCGTCACAGAAGAGGAGAGTTCCGTCCTGGAGCACCCGCCCCACGATGGGTCCCCGAGTGGCCTGAAGATCGATCAGATCGACCGGCCGTCCGCTCACCCGAGCAAGCCGTTCAATCAACTGTTTCTTGTCCGTCGCGGAAAGCGGGCGCTCTCCCAGAACGGCCACGTCGAGGTCGCTGCCCGGGCGCTCGCGGCCCTGAGCGAGCGACCCAAAGAGCCAGGCCGCCTCGACGTGCTCGTGCCCTCGAAGGCACTCAACAATGTCGTCCAGATCTTCGCGCATGGCCGGGTTGGAAGGCACGGTTGGCAAAAATTACCCCTGTCCTTAACACCGGCAGCCCCCTCGTCGTTCATCCCGCCGCCCCACGCCTCGATCTGAATCTGCCTCGCCACGACGCTCCCCCCTTTCGGGGTCGTCACGGGCAAACCCTCAGAATCTCTTCACGAACCGAAGTTCCCTACGCTCGTTGATTCCTGCCCATCCGCTTGCTACCCTGTGAGGGGAGGGGCATGGCATTCCCTGTTCCACGTACTGCCCGGTCGTCTAATGGCAGGACAGCGGCCTTTGGAGCCGTTAGTGGTGGTTCGAATCCACCCCGGGCAGCAGCACGCACGTCCTCCTCCCACTACCGATCATCCCGGCCCGGCCCATGCGCGCTTCGAGGAATGAGAATCGCGTTGCCATCTTCGGAGGCCGCTCGAATCCGGCCCTCGCCCAAAAAATCGCTGAGGCGTACGGCACCACCCTCGGCAACCTCACCATTCGCGACTTCGCCGACGGGGAGATCTACGTCCGCTTCGAGGAGTCCATCCGAGGGGCCGACCTGTTTATCATCCAGAGCACTCACCCCGACGACCGTCGGGGCAACTGGATGGAACTGCTCCTCACCATTGACGCCGCCAAGCGGGCCTCGGCGGAGCGCGTGACGGCCGTCATCCCGTACTTCGGATACGCCCGGCAGGAGCGCAAGGACCAGCCGCGCGTCTCCATCGCGGCAAAGCTCATGGCCAACATGCTGACGTCTGCCGGCGTGGACCGCATCCTCACGATGGACCTGCACGCGTCGCAGATCCAGGGCTTTTTTGACGTGCCGGTCGATCATCTGTACGGCTCCACCGTTCTCATCGACCACGTGCGCCAGTTCGACCTGGACAACTTCATGGTACTGGCGCCGGACGTGGGGGGACTGAAAATGGCCCGCGCATACGCCCAGCGGCTCGGCGTAGACCTCGCCCTGGTCGACAAGCGCCGTCCTCGTCAGAACGAGGCCGAGGTTATGAACGTCATTGGCGACGTCGAGGACAAAAACGTCCTCATTATCGACGACATTGTCGACACGGCCGGCACCCTTACCCGAGCGGCCAAGGCCCTCAGGGACTACGGCGCGCTGAAAATTATGGCGGCCTGCACGCACGGCCTCCTCTCCGGCCCGGCCTACGACCGCATCGAGAGCTCCCCGCTCGAACGGCTCATCATCACCGACACGATTCCTCTCAAGCGCCCGTCGGACTCCATCGAGGTCGTGAGCGTCTCGAACCTGTTTGCGAAGGCCATCCGCCACATCTACACCGACCGGTCGGTCTCTACGCTCTTTACCGAGTAGGAGAGGATAACAGCTCCGTGACGGAACGGCTGGAGTCAGACCAAGACCCCATTTCGTAGCTCGTATTGCGTAGTGCGTATTGCGTACTCCAGTCGAAGGAAATGTGCGAACCAAATACGCAACACGAAATACGCACTACAAACGAGCGTCTATTTTGCTTGTGTGCCGCTGTCGCATCTGCTCACCGGATCGAGCATTTTCACGCCATGGACGCCCCCGTCATTGACGCCCAGCCGCGCGAGACCGGCTCGAAGGCCGCGCGCGAAATTCGCAACAATAACCGCGTGCCCTGCATCCTGTACGGCCGCACCGTCGAGTCGACGCCGCTCCAGATCCCAATCGGCGCCATGAACAAGCTGATCTACCGCCGCACGGCGCCGGTGGCGGAGGTGCAAATGGACGGGGACACCTGGCATTGCATCCTGAAGGACTACGACCTGCATCCGCTCACGGACCGGCCTCTGCACGCCGATTTTCAGGCGCTCGAAGAGGGCGACAAGGTCACGCTGACCGTCCCGGTGCACTACGCCGGCATCCCGATCGGTCAGCAAAACGGGGGCGACACGCAACAAATCGCCCGTGAGCTCACGATCTCGGTCCTGCCCGAAAACATCCCCTCCCAGATCGAGGTCGACATTGCCGACCTTGCCATTGGGGACTCGATTCACGTCTACGACCTCGACGTGGACTACGAGATCAAGACTGCCCAGAGCCAGACGCTCGTCACGGTCGTGGCCCCGCAGATCGAGGCCGCGCCCACGACGGAGGAAGAGGAAGAAGAGGAAGGGCTGGACCTCACCGAAGAAGAGCGCGCCGAGCTCACCGAGGAAGAACTCGCCGAACTCGAAGCCGCCGCCGAAGAAGAAGCCGAAGAGGACGAAGCCGAAGGAGACGAAAGCGAAGGTCCGCCTGAAGACGAAGGCGGTGAACAGGACTACGAGGACTACCAGCAGTAGCTTCCTGCACGTCGGCCCGTTCTCTCGCATGAGCGGGCCCTCCCCGACTCCCCCGCAAAGGGCGGCCGACTCGGTCGCCCTTTTCATTTGCGTTCGTGAATTCTCAGCCCGCATGTCCACCCCCTCCGTGCTCGCCATCGGCCTCGGCAACCCGGGCGCCGAGTATGAGGACACGCGCCACAACGTCGGCCACAGGATCATCGACGCGCTGGCCGAGCGGCTCGGGGGGTCGTTCGAGCATCAGCCGAATGCGCTCGTCGGCTGGGGGGAGCACGACGGCCGGGCGGTCGGGCTTGCGATTCCGCTCACCTACATGAATCGGAGCGGGGATCCGGTCGCGGCGCTGCGAAAGCACTACGATCTGGCCCTCGATCAGCTCCTCATCGTCGTCGACGACCTGCACCTTCCCGTCGGCACCATCCGCCTTCGCCCCTCCGGCAGCAGCGGCGGGCACAATGGCCTCGCCCACGTTGCCCAGCGGCTCGGCACCACCGAGTTTCCGCGCCTCCGGGTCGGCATCGGCAATGAGTTTCCCGACGGCCGGCAGACCGACTACGTCCTGTCCCCCTTCTCCCACGAGCAGACACCGGCGATCCGCGACGCGATCGAGACGGCCGGCAACGCCATCCTCACCGTGGCCCACGAGGACCTGGAAACGGCGATGAATCGGTTCAATTGAGGAGCGCTCCCTGCTCCGACGGGCACCCCGTTCCAG
>PXSZ01000008.1 GCA_003023105.1 Bacteroidetes bacterium QH_10_64_37 | reverse complement strand
GTTTCTCTATGCGTCGGCTCATCGCGGCTCTTCTTCGCGTTGACCTCCGCCGGGCCTTCCGGCGGGTGTGCTGGGTGGGGAAGTGGCCGCCCGCTCTTCCGGACGGGCCCGTCATCGCGTACGCCAACCACCACTATTTTTACGACGGGCACTTGGCGTGGCTGCTTTTTCGGGAGCAACTGCGGCGGCCGCCTACCCTGTGGATGGCCGAGTGGGACCGGCTCCCGTTTTTCGCCGCCGTAGGGGCTCAGCCGTTTCCTCCGGACGATCCGGCCCGGCGCGCCGCGACGATTCGCCGCACGGCGCGCCGGTTTCGGGCACAGCCGGAGACCGTGCTCGCGTACTATCCGGCGGGCACCCTCCACCCGCCCGAAGACGGCGTCGGGGCGTTCGACGCCTCGGCGACAAAGCGCCTTGCGGGCCTGTACCCGCAGGCGAGGTGGTGGCCCTACGCGGCGTACGTGACGTGGCAGAACGAGGCCGCCCCCACGGCGCTTCTCACAGGCGGATCCGCCCACGAGGCGGACGGGCAGGAGCGGGCTCGCCTCCAGGACCTCCGGCACCACCTTCAGGCTCCGACCGACGATCCTGTCCGCACGCTCTTGGAGGGCTTCGGCAGCCTGGAGAAAAGATGGGATTTTTCCTTCGCAGCCCCCTTCTTCGAGCGCTATCTCTGATTCGGGTATGGTCCTCCTCGTTCTCCTTGCCACAATGGCTTCCCCATTCGCTCAGGCCACGCAGACGGCCTACGCGCAGCAGGACGCCGAGCGACTTCGGACGCTCCTCGAGCGCGCCTCCTCCCGCTCCGACAGCCTCCTGGTTCGCTACCGACTGTATCCCCTGACGGAGAACGAGACGGTTCTGGAGGGAATCCCGGCCTCTTTGCCCAACGGGACGCCCCGCGAGTACGCGCTGCTCTCCGGACTCTGGGCGTACCGGGCGGGCGAAGCGTCGTTCTTCTCAGCCATTCGGTACGGTCGACGCTCGACGAACCTGCTCGAAACGGCCAAGGCGCAGGCGCTGGAGGCTCCGTTTGTGCTTCTCGTGGAGGGGCAATCGCTGCTCTTCCGGCCGGCCATCGCCGGGAAGGACCCTGCGGCCGCCGCCGAGCGGTTTGCCCGGTTGGCCGAGATCGTAGACGAGGGAGGCGTCGAGGGGATTTCTCAGACCGAGGCCCACGTCTGGCGATGGCTGGCGCTCACGGAAGCGGACCGGCCACAGATCGCCGAGGCACTCCGTGATCGTCTCCTGACGCAGGACCTGGCCCCTCTTTACGAGCAATTTCTGGAGGATCCGCCGGAGGTGTAACGCTCTCGCGTTGCGACATGTGTGCTCTTCAGAAGCTGTTTGGCAGACTGTCTATGGCCACCCCGGAGAGTACTCGGTCGCACCCCGGGAGTATTCGGTCGCTTCGCTTCCAGCACTGCGCTCCCAGCGCTGTGCGGAGACTTGTCGGTCGCTCCGCTCCCAGCGCAGAATGGTACTGCACTTCCCCGGTAGCCACTGACGGCTGTCGGTGCTCGTTTGGGCGCCGTTCGTGCACGTCGCCCGCTGTGTCTCGGCTTGTGGTCTCGGATTGTGCGTCGCCTGGTTCGGCAGGCAGGACCGACAACCGTTCCCGTCGGGCCATGGATATAGACGCAAAACGCACGTTGATCGCGAAGATCGAGGGCTTGCCACCGGAACAGCGCAAGCGGGTGGAAGGGTACGTCGATGCGCTTCTGGAAGGGCGAAGGACAGACTCCGGTCGGGGAGACGGGCAGAATTGGAGCGGGGAAGAAGGCAGTAATCCCATCTGCTGTAAATCAATGTGCATCGTTCAGGCTGTCGACCATGCCGGGTAATTTGCTGATTTTGCCTCCACGCTGCGATGAAGTGGAGCGGGCCTCTCCCCGTGCAGCACGACGGTGGAACGGGTTTCCGAACGATGTTCATGACGCCGGACTGAACTTTGCTGTGCGGCGGTGGTACAGCGAACGAACCGACGCTTGTCAGTCCCTTGCCGTCCCGTCTCGTGATTGCACGCGAAGGATATGCGATCGTCGCCGGTGTGGCAGGCCTCGCGGCCCTGCTGATCATTGGGGCCGTTCAGGTTGACGCCGTGCTGTGGCGGGGAATTTTTCTGATCGTCGCAGTCGGGGGCCTGTCGTTTGTGCTCTTCTTCTTCCGAGATCCGGAGCGCACGCCGCCCCCGGACGCTCGAGGCCGACAGCCGTCGGCCCTCTTGGCCCCGGCCGACGGGCGCGTCGTGGAGGTGGTGGACGAGGAGGAGCCGCTGTACCTGAACGGACCGGCGCGGCGCCTCTCCATCTTCCTCTCCCCGCTCGACGTGCACGTCAACCGCGTGCCGGCGTGTGGCGTCATCGAATACGCCCGGTACCGGCCCGGCGACTACCTCGTGGCCTGGCACCCGAAGGCCAGCGAAAAGAACGAGCGATCCGAGTTCGGCCTTCGGCACCCGAGCGGCACAAAAATCATGTTCAAGCAAATTGCGGGGGCCGTGGCGCGTCGCATCGAGTACGACCTTGACGAGGGCGACACCGTGGAGCCCGGCCGGCGCTTCGGCATCGTTAAATTTGGGTCCCGGATGGACGTCCTTGTGCCGCCAGCCGTCGACCTCGACGTGAAAGAGGGACAGACCGTTCGGGCGGGCACGACGGTTCTCGGCTGGATCTCCAGTGCCGACACTCCCGCCGCGTCGGAATCGCAGCCTGCCGGTGCGGTATCGGATCCCGCGTCCTCGTCGCGTCGCTCGTCCGCTTCCTGATCTCTGCCACTTATGTCCAATGGTTGATCCCTCCGGGTCCGATCGTGCGAGCAGCTCTGCGCAGGCGGAAGATCGCTCCTCCCGTCCGACGCGCGTTCGGCGTCGCTTCAGTGCCTACCGCACCGCTCGCCGTGAGAAGCGGAGCGAGCGGCCCTCGCCCCGAGTGGTCGTGCCCTCCTTTTTTACGCTGGTGAACATGCTGTGCGGATTCCTCGCTCTCACGCAGGTGCTCGACGGGGCCTTCGTGATGGCCTGTTGGCTCATCGTGCTGGCCGGCTTCTTCGACCTGCTCGACGGCGTGATGGCCCGGCTCACGGATGCCGACAGCCCCTTTGGCGTCCAGCTCGACTCCCTCAGCGACATCGCCTCGTTTGGAATCGCCCCGTCTTTTCTCATCTACGGGTACGTGCTGAGCGCCTTCAATCCGCTCGGCATGATCGTCGCTGCCCTCCCGGCGCTCTGCGGAGCCGTGCGGCTGGCCCGCTACAACGTGACGGCTAAGGACGCAGACGCGACGGAGAGCTTCGAAGGCCTTCCCATCCCGGGGCAGGCCCTCGCCATCGTCACGCTCATCCTGGCCGCCGAGAACTCGACCTGGGGCGGCCTTTTTGCCCTTGATAGTTTTCGGGTGACCCTTCCCGTCGTCATCGTGCTGTCGGGGCTCATGGTGTCGAGCATTCGGTTCGACACCATTCCAATGCCCACCCTTGAATACGTGCGAACTCATCCAGAGAAGACCGCCGTCTACGTGCTTGCCGGTCTGCTCATCGTGGGATTGCAGGAACCGGAGGAGTCCCTGGAGTCCTCCTGACCGTCCCCGACCTTTTCATCGTCCCCCCTTGGCTGATCCCACTCCTTTCGCTCATGTACAAAGCCACAATCTCGATCACCTTGCGCCCCTCGATTCTCGACCCTGAGGGCAAGACCGTGCAGCACGCACTGACGAATCTTGGCTACGAGGAGGTGGCTCAAGTCCGCATGGGCAAGCAGGCCGAGGTGTGGATCGACGCCGAAACCAAGGAAGAGGCGCGACGGATCGCCACAGAGGCCTGCGAGAAACTGCTCGCGAATCCCGTCACCGAAAATTTTGACATTCAACTCGAACCGGCTGCCGCCGAGGCCGTCGAGAATGGGGCGGCCTGACGATGCGCTCCTCTCCGAGGCCCCACTTCTGCTTGCGAGGATCCATCGAAGAGATTCCTGTTTTCCATAGGTTTCTGTTTTCCATGATGGCCGATTTTCGTTCCCAACGCACGTTTGGCGCCCCTGCCGAACCGGACGTGAAGCCGGCGCCGCCGGAGGTCGAAGAACTCGAAGAGGAAGACGTCGGAGAAGGCACCGACGACCCCTGGTTCGTAATCCTCTTCAACGATGAGGTGCACACGTTTGAAGAGGTCATTGGACAGCTCGTGAAAGCCACGGGCTGCAGCCGCGGGGAGGCCGAAGACATGGCGTGGACCGTGCACACCAAAGGCAAGGCCACGGTCTACGAGGGGACGTTTGAGGAGTGCTTTGAGGTGCAGAGTGTGCTCAAGGAGATTCAGCTCGTCACGGAAATACAGGGGTAGAGGCCCGTACTCGGGGCCAGGTCCGGATTCCCACCTGGATTTCGGAAAAGATCAGGACGCAGGACGGCTCCACGCGTGGAGGAGCGTAGCTGGGGCTGGATGAGTGAAGCGCGTCGTTCCGTCCAGGGTCTGGACCCGGACCGAATCTGGGCCCGGCACGACCACCGTCCGCTCGTCGAGCCAGCCCCAAACGGGGCCCTGCGTTTGGCCGAGGCGTCGCGTCTGTCCCTGCACGCGCACCGCGGCATGGGCCTCCTCTCCTGTGCGGAGCGTAAAGGCGATGTGGGTGCCCGATGGAGACCAGCGCGGGTGGGTCTGGTCCGCTGTCGTCTGGTCAGGATCGACAAGAAAGATGGGGCGGCTCCCGTCGTACACCACGAGTTGGCGATGCCCCGACTCCTGCACCGCTACGTCGAAGGCAAGCTCAGACCCGTCGGGCGACCAGCGGAGGTGACGGACGTGGCGCTCGTTGCCGAAAAGCGGCTCCCGTCGTACACCACGAGTTGGCGATGCCCCGACTCCTGCACCGCTACGTCGAAGGCAAGCTCAGACCCGTCGGGCACCAGCGGAGGTGACGGACGTGGCTACGTGAATGCCGCCCGGACCGCGGACGCCATTCTCGGTGGGGTGGTAGTGGCCGAAGGCAAGTTGATCTTGGTCGGGGTGCCAGGCGAGGGAGTAGGTGACAGGTCCCGCCACGGCGTACACGGGTTGTAGGGTCTGAGTCGTGAGGTCCAGCAGTGCCAAGTGGGACGAATCGGCCGTAGCGTAGCTAAATGCCACGTAGCGTCCGGATGGGGACACCGCCCGCGCTTCCTTGGCACTTACATCCGTCGCCAGCGTCCGGGACGTGTCCCGGCGGGCGTCGTGAAGCACCAGTCCGTCCTCGGGGGTCGTGTACAGGAGAGACAGCGTAGGTCCGGGCTCGGGCGGGGGGTCTTGGGGCGTCGGCGTGGTGGGCTCGGAGGAGCTGCATCCCATTCCTAGAACCGCGAGAAGACCTCCTGCAACGAGCAGGGATGCGGATCGGAGGGCAGAGGTCCAGCGCGTCATGTTGAGGCAAGCAATGTAGAAGGAAGGACGCAATGGACGGAAAAGTAGGAGCCTGCTCTGTGAAAGTCAGACCAAGCATCAGGAACGGAGCGACGCTCAAGTCAACCGTCTTGAAAGGAAAACAGCCGGAGAAACCGATTCTGAACACGCGGAGAACAAGCAAGCTGAGGCTGCATAAAAGACCGACGTCATCACAAA
Organism: Bacteroidetes bacterium QH_10_64_37; assembly: GCA_003023105.1. The sequence goes on along the minus strand of PXSZ01000008.1, from coordinate 8,757 downwards.
TCCGGGACCTTTTCCCCTTTGGGGAGAGGGAATCGGAGGAACGCTGAAACCGAATACTAGAAGATCAAACTGAATTATGGAGACAGGAACCGTCAAGTGGTTCAGTCCGGCCGAAGGATATGGATTCGTTGAACCTGACAATGGGGAAGACGATGTTTTCCTCCACCACAGTGAGGTACCCGACGAAGACCTGGAAGAAGGCGATCGCCTTGAGTTTGAAATCGAGGAGACCGAGAAGGGACTGAACGCTACCAACATTCAGCCCATTACTGAGCCCGAGTGGTAAGCTCCATTCGGTCCAACAAATGCCCCTGGGCAGAGATGCTCAGGGGCATTTTCTATTTAGCCCGGATTTCTCACGGGGCGCTACTACGGTTTCAGAGGTGGCCCCGACGGATGTCGGGACAGGCTCCAATCTGCTCATTTTTACTCCTCGACGATTCACGAAAGCTTTCGGGATCGCCTGCGGTGCGCAAATAACATCTTGAGCGGTCGGGCCCGCCTCTTGTGCCTCGCTACGCCTCTCGTGAGAAAACCGGGTTAGGGAACCTATGCGGGGCCTCGTTTAGGCCGAAGGTATTTTGTCTGTCCATCGTCGTCGTTATCATGGAGAGCGGATGCATCTGCCGCGTCATGCACCCCCCCTGTAATGGGTCGCCCCACGCGCCGACGACTACTGATCTGGTTCCTTGCCCCGGCCCTGCTCGTGAGCGTTGCCGGGATACACTCCTATCTTGCAGCGGTGAAAAACCAGACGCCATGGGAGGGAGGGGGCTTCGGCATGTTCTCCACCGTCGACAAGCGACAGGCGCGGTTTGTCCGGTACGTCTTGGTTACCCCCGAGGGCGAAGCGCGAGTCCGTCCGCCCGAGCACCTCCACACCTACGTCGAGCGCCTGCGCGCCCGACCTACCTCGTCCCGGGTCGAGTCGCTTGCTCAGTACTTGGCCAACGCCACGTGGGTCCGAACACTCCCCGATTCCAGCGGACGAGCGGCCACTCGGGGTCCCACTTCGGACTCGGGGCCGCGCTACCGCTTCCTCCCGTCGCACGAGACGTCGGATCGTCCTCGGGCCACCGTCGACTCCGTTCGAGTCGAGGTGTGGCGGTATCGGTTCGTCAGCCGTCCGCGTGGGCTGGAGGCGAACAAGCTTCTGACCGCAACGCGGGGAGGCAACGAACACCCTCGTTGAGGACCGGGTTGTCATCAAGCTCCTCCGGACGCGTCTTCTGGGATCCGATGCTAGATTTTCGTCTGCGCACCAGCGACATGCTTCGGTCAGTTGGTACTCGGATGCAGTCCGCGCTTGCGGAGGCCTGGCACCGACTAGAGTCAAAAGAGTCCCTGGACCTCGTGGCCCCGCTCACGCTGGTCCTCCTGCTGCTATACCCCGTCGGTCACCCGGACGTGACCGTGCTTCTCCAGCTCGGCGCCGTGGCGGGACTGGTCTACCGCCCGCTTCAGCGCGTCTCCGGGTACTGGATGTTGCTGGCTGCGGGGATGGCTACAGGGTGCCTCCTTCTCTGGCACGACGCGGACAACCACAAGTACCTGATTACCTACTGGTGTCTCGCCCTCGGCCTCTCCTGCATGGCCGACGATCGGGAAAAGGCCCTGCGCATCAACGCTCGGCTGCTCCTAGGACTTTGCTTCTTGATCGCTGTGATGTGGAAGCTCCGCACGCCCGACTTTCTCACGGGAGAGTACTATCAGTTTGCGATGCTCACGGACGACCGTCTCTTCAGCGTGGGGCAGTTGGTTAGCGGAATGGGCCCCGACGTGTACTACCAAAATCAGGAGGCCATCGAGCAACTGACGGCCTATTCGAGCACGCTCGAAAGGGTCTCTCTGGAAGGGGAAGCTCTGCTTCGTCCGCTCTCGGTCCTGCTTGTAGCCTGGACGCTCCTGGTAGAGTCCTGGATCTTCGTCTCATGCCTGTGGCCGACATCTGAACGGTGGGGCGCCTACTCGCGGTACGCGTCGCTTCTGGTGTTTGTGGCTACGACCTACGCCGCGGCCCACGTGGGGGGCTTTGCCTGGATTCTCATCATCCTGGGACTCGCGCAAGTGCGGCCGGCACATGGGGCCTGGCGCCTGGCGTACCTCGCGGGGCTCGGACTCGTCATCCTCTATCAGCTGGACCCGATCGACGCCCTGATTGCGATGCTCTACTGACGCATCGTGGCTGGAGACCAGAGAGCCGTTTTTGCTCTCCGTTCCCTTCGAAAAGAAAGCAGGCCCCTGATGTCGAAATCTTAGGAACGGGGCGAGTCCGTCCGCTGGGTTTTGGACCACGTTTCTCGAAACTGTCGACTGAGCACATCGAAGTTGCGCCCGATCGACGCTGCGAGGGCGGCCTCCAGGTCACGAACGTGGTGCGCGCGGACCGGCGGCTTGGAGCGCTGAGAATTGGAGGTCCGACGGAGAGAGAACTGGGACTGGGAACGGGGAGGAGACATGGATCACTGCTTATGGTTCGAGTAGCACTATCTACATCCAATCGCACAAAAAATTATCCGATAGCATGAAGAATGTTCCCGAGTCCTGCATTGAAATTTACTGCGCCGTACAGAGGATGCAGAGGAAACACATAGGAGTCAATTGACTATAGATGAGCGACTTTGAATTTCGAGTTGCTCAGACGGCTCGTTTCCTCCCATGACGATCAAGGAGCTTCAGTCGCTCAAGCCGTACCTGAAAATCTCGGCCTTGGCCGACGAAATCGACGGAATCAACAAGCACACTCTTCTCTCGAAGGTGCGGCGGGGCACCGAACTGACCATCGTGGAGAGTGACAAGTTGGAGAAGAAGCTGGACGAGGTGATGACGCAGGCCGGGTTTGCTCTGCGTCGTCGGTGAGGGACCGAGTCGGAGCGTCCCGTGCCTCTCTGTGGGGCCGTCGCGGGGGTTACCGCAGGGCATCCTCCAGGACCGTCGCCGCGTCGGTGCCGGCGTCGCGGTACTTCACGACGATGGGGGCCGAGAGCGAGAGGCCGTGCTTCTGCCCAAAGTCTGAGTCGACCGAGCGGGAGCCGGGCACCACCACGGCCCCGGCGGGCACCTCCAGCGATCCATCCGAGGCCGCGTGGACGGTCTCCTCCGCGAGATCGTACAGCCGGGTCGACGACGTGAGCGTGACGCCGGCGGCCAGCACGGCCCCCTCCCGCACGATGCAGCCCTCGTAGAGGCCCGCGTTTCCCCCCACGAACACGTCGTCTTCCACGATCACCGGGGTGGCGTGAACGGGCTCCAGCACGCCCCCCACCTGCGCCGAGGCGGACAGGTGCACCCGCTTTCCAATCTGGGCGCAGCTCCCCACCAGCGCGTGCGAGTCGATCATCGTCTCCTCGTCGACGTACGCCCCCACGTTGACGTACATCGGCGGCATGCACACCACGCCCGGCGCCGCGTACGAGCCGGTGCGGATGGAGGAGCCGCCGGGCACGAGCCGCACGTTGTCGGCCTTCCGAAGCGGCTTGACGGGGAACGTGTCCTTGTCGTAGAACGGAAACCGGTCGCTCGAGTAGTCGACGGTGCGCCCAATCCGGAAGCCGAGCAGGATGCCCTCTTTGACCCATTCATTTGTTGTCCACGTGCCGTCCTCAGTGGGCTCGGCGGCGCGGACGTCCCCAGCGTTGAGGGCTCGAACGAGATCGGCCACGGCGTCGCCGGCCGCGCCGCGATTGACGCCCGAGGGCTCTTTGGACTGGGCAACGAACGATTCGATGCGGTCTTGCAAATCAGTCATGCCGGGGGGAGGAGGAGGTGCGTGGAGGGGGGAGCGGAAGGAGGCACCCGGCGGGCGAGCACCGGTGCACACATTCGCCATGAAGCTCCGAAGCGACGGACACATTGTAAACCCGCAGCCCGTAGCATTTTTTATGTAGAGGCATTTTTTGTTGGTGGAGGCGACCCGGCGTACGCGTTTAGCGACTGAGTTCCGAGGTCTTCTCGCCGCTGTGTGCAGGAAGCTACTTGAGAGCGTTGGGGGTTTGGGCGTCTGGGCGTATGGGTGCACCAACTCGTGCGCTCCACGCCCACACGCTACTACGCCCACACGCCCATACGCAAAACGGTGTCCTAAAACTGCGGGCTGCGCTAAACAGGTACGTTCCGGCAGGACCCCTCTACAGGTTGGTTTCGCTTTGTCAATACAATACCTCCTCACCCATGAAACGATCCCTCATCTTCGCCGCCCTGTTTCTCTGCGCCGGTCTCTCCTCGTGCCAGTGTGCCGAACAGCCCGACGTGGGCCCGGTGGAGGGGGACCAGGAGAGCGCTCATCGGATCGCTCCGGGGGATGCACACGGGACGTACTCTGTCACGTAGGGAAAGCACGTTCGAATCTTTCGGGCACACATACAGTACACATGTGTCCCGTATCTGTCACGTTGTTCTGTTCCTGCCATGCCGATCCCGGACGAAAAGGTTGACGAGGTGCGCACCGCAGCCGCTCTCGTGGAGGTGGCGGAGGACTACGTGCAGCTGAAGCAGAGCGGCTCGCGGTACATGGGGTTGTGTCCGTTTCACAGCGAGGACACGCCCTCCTTCAGCGTCGACCCGGATCAGAACCTGTACTACTGTTTCGGCTGCCAGAAGGGGGGCGATGTGTTTAAATTCGTCCAGGAAATTGAGGGCGTCGGCTTCCTGGAGAGCGTGCGCATTCTGGCCGATCGGTACGGCATTCCGCTTCCCGAGGAGGAGGCCGATCAGGAAGCGGCCAACGAGCGAGAGTCCATCCTGCACGCCCTTCGCTTTGCGGCACGGTTTTTCTACCGCCGGCTCACGCAGTCGGACCGGGGCCGTCCCGCACTCGACTATCTCCGCCGGCGGGGCTTTGCGCCGACGACGATCAAGCGGTTCGGCCTCGGCTTTGCCCCCAACGAGTGGGACGCCCTTTTGGCCGCCGCAGAGGAGCAGCAGATCGATCCGGAGACACTCGAAAAGGCGGGCCTCATCATCGAGCGCAACGACGGGAGCGGGTACTACGACCGGTATCGAGGCCGCATCATCTTTCCCATCTTCTCCCACATCGGCAAGGTGCTGGCCTTTGCGGGTCGCATCTTAGATCCCGACGACGAGCGCGATCAGCCGAAGTACATCAACTCGCCGGAAACGGAGGTGTATCACAAGAAGGAAGTTCTCTACGGCCTGCACCAGGCCAAGCGGTCCATCCGGCAGACGAACGAGGTGCTGCTGGTGGAGGGCTACACGGACGTGGTCAGCCTCTCGCAGGCAGGCGTGGAGAACGTCGTGGCCTCCAGTGGAACGGCCCTCACCGAGCAGCAGGTGAGCGTGCTGGATCGGTATGCGAACCGGGCGGTGATGCTTTACGACGCCGACGAAGCCGGAGTGCGGGCGGCAATGCGGGGGGTGGAGCGCGTTCTGGAGGAAGGGATGGGCGCCTACGCGGTGGAGCTGCCGGAAGGGAATGATCCGGACGATTACGTGCAGGAGCACGGCGGGGAGGCGTTTGCGGACTACGTTGCGGAGCATCGGCAGGACCTTCCGTCGTTTGCCTACCGGCGCGCTCGTCAGAACGGCGAGTTAGAAACCCCCGAGGACCGCGTAGAGGTGCAGCGCGAGATTATCGACTCGGTGGCCCGCATTCCGGACCCCAACCTGCGCCGCGAGTACGTGGCCCGCACGAGCGAGGTCACGGGCGTGCCGGACTCCGATCTGTTCCGCATGCTGGAGGAGGCGCGCGAGCAAATCGAACGGCGGGCCCAGCGCCGCCGGGAGCGTGAACGTCGCAAGCAGACACAGCCGGACCATGCCGAAACTCCGGCCGCTGAGGCGTCGCCCTCGTCCGGTGAAAGAGACGGTCCGCCCCCCTCATCCTCGGAATCCGAAGCGACATCGTCGCCCGACTCGTCTGCCGAGCCGCTGCCGGAGGAGCGGGTGCTCTTCCGCCTCATGCTGGAGAACGGGAGCCGCATGGTCGCCTTCGTGCTCGGCCACATGGCACTCGACGAGTTTACCGAGGGTCCGCCTCGCACCCTCGCCCAGACGCTCGCGCAGATGTACGACGACGGCGCCGTGGAGCCGAAGGCGATTCTGAGCGGTGAGCATGGCGACACGCTTCAGCAGCTGGGGGCCTCGGTCCTGATGAATGAGCACGAGGCGTCGGAGCACTGGGCAAAGAAGGAAGACATTCCCGTTCCCCACCTGAACGACCGGCCCTACGAGGCGGCCGAGAGCGCGATGACGTTCCTGAAGCTCGACCGCGTGGACGAGGCCCTGGCGGCCGTCCGGGAGCGGATGTATCAGGCCACGCAGCCGGGGGAGGATGATCGGGTCCAGCGCCTCCAGCAAAAGGTGATGTCGCTCCAGGAGCTGCGGAAGAGCATCAGGCGGGGCGACTTCCTCGACGACTGATCCGTGTCCCGCCGTTTCCCCTTCGCTGCGCGGAGAAACGGAGGATGTAGGGACGCATCGCGGGCCGAGTGGAACGAGGTCATGCCTCTGGTGCATGCGTCCTACGTGTACAGGGTCCGCCTACCTGCACGCCGAACCTTCGCGTTTGGTATTACGGGGTTGAGGCCTGGAGGGAGTCGGGCACAGGCGTCTGCGTGGGGAGGATGTCGAGGGGTTGCCCCTCGATCTCCATCCCTTCCGTGGCGCGCTTGGTGGCCTCGGCCAGCTCCTCCCACGGGCCCGACCGCCAGAGGCGCCGATGGGTGCTGATGATCTCGAGCTGTCGGCGGCGGTACCGGGTCGGTCGTTGCTCGGCCAGGGCCTGGAAGCGGTCGTAGAGGCGGAGGAGGCGCTTCCGATTTTGTTTGGTGAAGCCGAAGTGCGCGATGTTTTCGACGAGGGTGTCGTACTGCCGATCCCACTTCGTAACTTGGCTCGGGGCCGGCGGCGCGTAGGTCGAGTCGTCGTACCGGAACGTGGCCGTCGAGTCGAGCGCATCGATGCCGGCGGCCCGCAGCACGTCCGGGGCGCGCAGCGGCAGAAAGAACTGCACGGCCCGGCCCTCGACCGAGGAGGCGAGGCGGACGTTCCCCCCGGCTGGAACGGTGCCGTCGGACGAGGGGGGCAGGTCGAAGTGCGGATTGAGCGCCCGGAACCGGCCGTAGGTCGAGGTTGCCGTGTCCGCTGCGGGGCCCCACCCCGACAGCCGTCGGGACCGGTCCGTGGCGCCGAGGGGGGCGAGCAGCTCGCGCAACGTGAGGGTGGCGCCCGGTTTCAACTGCACACGGGCAGCCCGGAGGGACGGGGACGGATCGATGCGCTGATCCTCGCGGGCCGCGAGGGACCCGTAGAGCGCGGGCACGTATCCTCGGGAGTCGCTCCCGAAGGCCGATCCTTCGCTGACGGTATCGAACCCGTCCGTCACGGCCCACGCGTAGGCGTCGGCGACGGTGGAGGAGCGGGTAAAGTGCTTCGCCGACGTGTAGTAGTGACGGTACAGCTTAAACACGTTGCCGGGCCCGGTGTGGTAGGCGGAGAGCCCCGGAAGTTCGTGGCCCACGGCGTTCACGTAGCCGCGGAGGAGCAGGAACGCGGGTTCGAGCACGAGGAGCGGATGCCGCTCCTCCCGCACGCGCACCCACGAGTCGTTTTCGGTCGGCAGAGAATACTCGGTCACGCCGCCTCGGCGCAGAACCCAGGGCAGCATCTGGTAGCGGCTTAGCGCCCCGGCCGTCGACACGAGGTGGTCCCGGTTAAAGGTCTCGACGGTGCCAATCTCGGTGGCGAGCAGGCTCAGCCCCAGGTACTCGGCGAGCCGGCGTTCGTAGGCCTGGTAGCCCCGGTCCCGCTTGTGGGCGGTCTGTACCTGATTGGCCCGCCCCCACCGCACGATAATGTCTTCGAGGGGCACGCCCCGCGCCTCGTGCTTGTCCACGAGCCGCTCCATGGCCTCGTAGCGATGCTCATCCACGGTTCCCCAGTCCAAATTCTTTCCGTTTCGGTGCGCCGTGCGGAGCTCCGTCAGCGTAAAGACTTCGAGCACCTCGTTCGACCGGCGGTCAATGACCCGGATGGTGAAGTTGCTGTCCTGAGCGGAGAGATCCTCGATGACGGGCGCCGCCCTTTCGTTGGCAGAGGCCGCCTCGTTCGGAGTCGGGGAGGAGGAGAGTCCGAAGGAAAACATCCCGGGGGCGATTTGGGACAGGCCCGGGTGAAACTGCGGACCGACGATCAGGAAAACGAGCAGCGTCACGGCGCCCAACATGACGACCGAGAGGCGCCTAATCAGCTGACCGGCCTGCGGCAGAGCGGACTCGTCGGCATCGGGGGACAGATCGGAGAGGAACGGGACATGCATAACGCAGCGACGGATGCGTCGGCGGTGGAGGGAGCAGCAGTGAGTCAGGCAGAAACCGTTGTGGGTGAGGGCGCCGCCCGTTCGATGAGTGCGCGAAAGAGAGGCCGAGTGACGGCGCCCATGCGTTCGGGGTGGAACTGCACCCCAAAGAAGCGCCCGTTCTCATGTTCAATCGCCTCGATCACCCCGTCCGGCGCCGTGGCGGCCACCGAGAAGCCGTCGCCCACGCTCGCAATGGCCTGGAGATGCCGCGTATTGACGGTCAGGGTGTCCGTATCGAGCCGTCGGCGCAGGCGAGATCCCTCGGCGAGCGCGACGGGGTGCGTGGTGCCGCCGCGCTTCTGACTGTGCGTCCGGGCGCCGTCGTGCTCGGCCTCCACGTCGCCGTAGATCGTGCCGCCCGCGAGGGCGTTGAGGCGCTGCATGCCGTAGCAGATGCCCAGGATGGGGCGGCCGGTGCGCCAGCATCGCTCAATCCATTG
>PXSZ01000007.1 GCA_003023105.1 Bacteroidetes bacterium QH_10_64_37 | reverse complement strand
GTCCACCCAGTCGGGCGACTGCACCATCGGTTCCTTGCCGCTCTGCGTCTTGGGGAAGGCGATCACGTCGCGCAGCGAGTCGGCCCCGGCCAGGAGCATCACGAGGCGGTCGAGCCCCAGGGCGATGCCGCCGTGCGGCGGCGCGCCGTAGCGGAGGGCGTCGAGCAGGAAGCCGAACCGGTCCTGCGCTTCCTCCTCGTCGATCCCGAGCACGTCGAACACCTTCATCTGCGTCTCGCGGTTGTGGATGCGGATGGAGCCGCCGCCAATCTCGTTGCCGTTAAGGACGAGGTCGTAGGCCCGCGCCTGCACCTCCGTTGGGTCCTTGTCGAGAAGGTCGACATCGTCGGGGTGCGGGGCGGTGAAGGGATGGTGCATAGAGACGGGCCGCCCGGCCTCGTCGTCGTACTCCATGAGCGGGAAGTCAGTGACCCACAGGAACGCGTCCGCGCCCTCGTCGGCGGGGGGGCGCAGGCCGAGCGTCTCGCCCATGTGAAGACGGAGGGCCCCGGCCTGTTCGTAGACGGTGGGCGGATCGCCGGCGAGGGTAAGAATCAGGTCGCCCGTTTCGGCGCCCACCTGCTCGGCGGCCTGCCGACCGTACTCGTGGGGGAGGGCGTCGGTGCTCAGGTTCTGCTCGATTTCGGAGCCGTCGGAGGGCAGCTGGAAGTAAATGAGTCCTGCAGCGCCGATCTCGTCGGTCACGTAGTCCTCGAGGCGGTCCATCGCCGCGCGGCCGCGGTCGCCCTCGCCCGGCACCCGGAGGGCCACGATGCGGCCCCCATCGTCCACGATCGACTCGAAGACGCGAAAGCCGCTGCCCACGAAGCACTCGCTCACGTCGTGCAGCTTCAGGTCGAACCGGGTGTCCGGCTTGTCGGTGCCGTAGGTGCGGAGGGCCTCGTCGTAGGTCATGCGGGGGAAGGGCGTCTCCAGCGTCGTGTTCTCCAGGTCCGCCCAGAGGGCCGCCATGAGCCCTTCGGTCAAGTCGTAGACCTGTTCCTCGGTGGCGAACGTCATCTCCACGTCGATCTGCGTAAACTCGGGCTGGCGGTCGGCGCGCAGGTCCTCGTCGCGGAAGCACTTTACGATCTGGACGTAGCGGTCGAGTCCGCCCACCATGAGCAGCTGCTTGTACGTCTGCGGCGACTGCGGCAGCGCGTAGAAGCGACCGGGGTGCAGGCGGCTGGGGACGAGGAAGTCGCGTGCCCCCTCCGGCGTCGACTTCATGAGCACCGGCGTCTCCACCTCCAGGAAGTCGTGATCGTCGAAGTAGCGGTGCGTCGTTTGGTAGAGCCGGTGACGCAGGAGAAGGTTGTCCTGGAGGGCCGGGCGGCGAAGGGCCAGGTAGCGGTGCTCCAGGCGCAGCTCCTCGCCGGTCTCCGTCTGCCGCTCCTCGTGGGCGCTCACCACGAAGGGCGGCGTCTCGGACGTATTCAGCACCGCGAGGTCGTCGGCGCTCACCTCAATGGTGCCGGTGGGGAGATCCGGGTTCACAGCCTCCTCACCCCGGGGGCGAACCGTGCCGCGCACGCTAATCACGTCCTCCCGGCGCAGCTGTCCGGCGATCTCGTAGGCCGTCTGGTTGTCCTGCGGCGAAAAGACGACCTGTGTGAGGCCGTAGCGGTCGCGCAGGTCCACGAACACGAGCCCGCCGTGGTCGCGTCGCGTGTCGACCCATCCTTTGAGCACCACCGCGTCGCCGTCGTGGTCGGCCCGGAGCTCGCCGCAGGTGTGCGTGCGGGCAGGGTGCGTGTCCTCCGAGATGAGGTCGGCGCGGGCGGGGGCGTTCATGGTGAGAGGTGTGGAGGGGTATAGGTGGGGAAGTGTGGGCGTGTAGGCGTGGGACCCGTATTTCTGGTGTTCAACTCGGGAGTTCTACCATCTGCGGTGAACCGATGTGCAGGATTGCCGCACCGAGGACTTCAGGAAATCATCTATTCAGACCGATCAGGTCGATGTAGGACGCATGGGGCGATGCGTCCCTACTACGTTCACGGGGAGATTGAAAACGCACAGTAGATCTCGGCCCTCGGTATTTGGCGGTGGAGGTGCTACGAGAGGTCGCGGGGCAGGAGGCGGCAACTCAAATAAAAGCTACCAGCCCGAACGTCAGAGTCAACCCCCGGTTCGTCCTCACCGTGAATTTAGACATAGAATTAGACAGAGCGAGGGGTGACCACTATATTCCCGGCGGTTGTGGGAATTCTGTAACGTCGCCTCCGTGCGATGTCCCGTCCCTGAGTTCTCTTCATCAACATCCAGGCCACAAATGGCTGCCAGCAATCCGTCGTCCAACGAGTCTCTGCGGAATGGGGGCGCAAGTCCTTCGGGGGAGGGGACGGCTACGGCAGTGGGACGGGAGGATTTTTTCGGGCATCCTCGCGGCCTTGCCACGCTGTTCTTCACTGAACTGTGGGAACGGTTCAGCTACTATGGCCTGCGGGCCCTTCTCGTCCTGTTCATGACGGCCCCGGCCGGCGCTGCGGTCACGAATCCGGGCCTCGGCTTTGGCACCGAGAAGGCCACGGCCATTTACGGCCTGTACACGGCCTTCGTCTACCTGTTGGCGCTGCCCGGTGGCTGGGTGGCCGATAACATGTGGGGACAGCGGCGGGCCGTGTTCGTTGGGGGATGCATCATCGCCGCCGGACACTTCAGCCTGGCGATGCCGGCTCTCGGATTGCCCGATCTCGCATTTTTCTATCTTGGACTCGTTCTCATCGTCATTGGGACCGGTCTCCTCAAACCCAACATCAGCACAATGGTGGGGGATCTCTACCCGGAGGGCGGTGCGCGCCGGGATGCAGGCTTTTCGGTCTTCTACATGGGGATCAACTTTGGGGCCATCCTCGGCCCCACGCTCTGCGGCTTCCTCGGCGAGGGCATTAGCTGGCACTGGGGTTTCTCGCTGGCCGGATTCGGCATGCTGATTGGACTCGTTTCGTATCGGCTGGGGATCCCGTACCTGGGGAACGCCGGAACGCTCGACGTTGACGATGCGGCGGTGCTCCGGAGCCGCAGCCGAAACTTTTACCTCGTTGCGGCCGCCACGGCAGCGGCCCTCGTGACCTTCGGGTTTCTTGCCACCTCGGGCGTCATTACCGTGACGCTCACGCAGGTTGCAGAGGCCGCAGGTGTGGGCATCATCCTCGTGTCGGTGTTGTTCTTTGCATACCTCACGCTGGGGTGGCAGGGCGTTGGCGCTACGACGGCCTTCTTCGTGGTTGCCACCATCGTAACTGCTCAATTTGTGGACGGGACGGCCTTCGCCTCTCAGCTCGGCGTGGGGGCGACGATGCTGTTCTTCATTCTCGCGAGCGTGGCCCGCCTAGTGGCACCTCAGTACGACGTGTCGCTGGAAAATCAGCGGTTGCTCGTCATCTTCTGGCTCTTCCTGCTCTCAGCCCTCTTCTGGTCGGGCTTCGAGCAGGCAGGATCCTCGCTAAACCTGTTCGCCAAGAACTTCACGGCCCGGGAGTTCGGCCCCTTTGCCCTGTCGCAAACAACGACCCTGGTGCTTGCGGTGCTCGTCCTGGTCGTTCCGGTCGTCTACGTCTGCTACTGGGTATTCTCCCGCGAGAAGCTGTGGTGGATCGCCAAGGGAGGGGTCGCCCTGCTCAGTGCGCTCATCGTCGGCTTCCTCGGGTACGTGTCGTACCAGATGGCCGCAGGCTGGACGATGCCCGCCAGCATCCTGCAGAACATCAATCCCACCTTCATTGTCATCCTCGCACCCGTGTTTGGGAGCCTCTGGACCTGGCTCGCAAATCACAACGCGAATCCGTCCATTCCCGTAAAATTTGGACTGGGCCTCCTGGGCCTGGCCGCAGGCTTTTTCGTGATCTCCTGGGGCGCCGTCCGGGCGACCGCCGAAAATCCGGTCGGGGCGCAGTGGCTCGTCGTGACCTACTTCCTTCACACGTGCGGGGAGCTGGCCCTCTCGCCGATCGGCCTCTCGTCGATGACGAAGCTGGCGCCGGAGAACCGGGTGGGACAGATGATGGGCCTTTGGTTCGTGTCCACTGCGCTCGGCAATCTGTTTGCCGGGCTCATCGCGGGTCAGCTTGAAGGGGGAAGCCCATCGTTCCTGTTCTTCGCCGTGGCCCTGATCGTAGGCGGGGGCGGCGTGGTCGCGTTGCTCACGGCCCCGTTCGTGAAGCGACTGATGGGAGACGTAGAATAACACGTTCGGAATGAGGAGCGTGGAGTTTGGAGTGGGGGCACGCCACCAGCACTCCCTCCGTCCGCACAGGCGCTCGCTCGGTCTCTGGATTTTGTAATTTGGGCTTCCCGCGTTCCGCACTCTCAACTCCGATTTTCTCATTCGAGATGATTGATGTTGCTGTCACGTGCCTACCGCACGCCGAGGGGCTCGACCTGCCCGCCTACGAGACCTCCGCGAGTGCAGGCATGGACCTGCCTGCCGCCGTGCCGGATGACGATCCTGTGATCCTGGACCCGGGGGCGCGCTCACTCGTGGACACGGGACTGCAGATCGCCCTCCCGGAGGGCTATGAGGGACAGGTGCGACCCCGAAGCGGGCTGGCGCACCGCCACGGCGTCACCGTCCTCAACAGCCCCGGCACCATCGACGCTGACTACCGGGGCGAGGTAAAGGTGCTGCTCGTGAACCACGGAACCGAGTCCTTCACGATCGAGCGCGGCATGCGCATCGCGCAACTGGTGGTGGCACAGCACGCCCGCGTCGAGTGGGTCCAGCGGGAGGCGCTGGAGGAAACGGTGCGGGGTCCGGGCGGCTTTGGATCGACGGGGACGGGGTGACGGGGAGGAGGAAGCGTCCAATCAAGTTCGCTACATTCACCGCTCGGAATCAGGACGGATTTCTGCGTAGAATTTGTCTGGTTTCGAGATGATCGATCGCTCGAATGGGCCGAAGGGGCCTCCAATCGTTCGATATCCCACAAGACCTTGAAAGGGGTGGGCATGGAGTCCCTACCCCTTCGCTAAACAAGCACCGCGCCGTCGGCGCGTCGGCCTGACAAGGGTGGTGTTATCCGTACGGCGCCGGAGGAGCCATGCCCGCAGCCATCGTTACCCCGTAAAGTAGAGATACGCCGCTGCAATCAGCGCCAGCACGAGCCCAGAGGCTGCCACGTCGATCCAGTTCCAGCTCGCTCGCGATTTGGCCTTGTCTTCCTCCGTGAGGGTGCCGTAGGTGAGCCCGCTGATCTTCTCGTATGGGGGCGGTTCGGTCACGTAGCTGACCCCCACCATGACCCCGATGCAGACCAGAAAGATCAGCAGGCTGTAGTACTGGAAAAACGTGTTGCTCACCACCCAAAGGAACGAGCCCTTCGCGTAGGCGAAGTTTTCGCTCAGCGCGACGGGGGTGTCCACCGCCAGCCGGAAGAGGCCCATGGCGAAACCGACGCCGAGCGCTGCGAGGCAGCCCTCTTTATTCAGCCGCTTGTAGAAGACGCCGAGGAAGAACACGACGAAGATGGGCGGGGCGAGGTAGGACTGCACCCCCTGCAGGTAGTCGTAGAGCCCACGGCTGCCCTGAATGACGGGGATCCACAGGATGCCGATGACGACCATCACCGTGGTGGCCACCCGGCCCATCCATACGAGGTGCCCCTCGGAGGCCTCCGGCACGAGCCGGCTGTAGAAGTCCATGGTGAAAAGCGTGGCCGAGGCGTTGAAGATGCCGGCCAGCGAACTCATGAGCGCGGCCAGCAGCCCGGCCACCACGATGCCGCGGATCCCGACCGGGAGCACGTGCATGACCAGCATCGGGAAGGCCGACTGCGCTTCTTCCGTGATGAGCTCCCCCTGGGCATTCATCAGCTCATTCGTCATGGCGGGCACCTGCCCACTCTTCGCGAGCGCGAAGGTGATGATGCCGGGGATGATGAAGATAAAGACCGGCAGCAGCTTCAGGGCCGCCGCCGCAATGGAGCCCCGGCGCGCTTGGCGTTCGTTGGGGGCCCCCAGGGCGCGCTGCACGATGTACTGGTCGGTGGTCCAGTACCAGAGCCCCACGATGGGCGCGGCGAAGAGCATCCCCGGCCACGGGTAGTTGCTGTTGAAGTACCAGGCCATTTTCTCCTCAGTCTGAACGGGCGCCCACGTCGCCTCGTAGCCCTGCGGCACAATGGGCTTCCAGAGGTCGAACATCTCCGAGCCGACAATTTCATAGAGCCGGTCCCATCCGCCAATGGCGTCCAGTCCGTAGACGAGTACGAGGAGCGATCCCATGATGAGGACGAGCGTCTGCAGCGCCTCCGTGTAGGCCACTGCGCGTAGGCCGCCCAGGATGGTGTAGGCGCCGGTCAGGACGATCACGAGAATCGACCCGATCCAGAAGCTATTCAACCCCAGGACATTGATCTCCGGCAGGAGGACGCTGAACACAATGCCCCCGGCGAAAATGCCGACGGCAATTTTCGTGAGCACGTAGGCGACCAGCGAGATGAAGGACAACACCGTCCGGGCCAGCGGGGAAAACCGCTTCTCCAGAAACTCCGGCATGGTGTAGACCTGCGAGCGCATGTAGAAGGGCGCCATCACCCAGCCCAGCACCAGAAGGCACCAGGCGTGCAACTCGTAGTGGGCCATCGCGACCCCGTCGGTTGCCCCGGTGCCGGCCAGGCCCACGAGGTGCTCCGAGCCGATGTTGGAGGCGAAGATCGAGGTCCCCACGATGAGCCAGCCGAGGTGGCGGCCGGCCAGAAAGTAGTCTTCGGTGGTGTCCTCCTGCTGCTTGATAACCCACCAGGCCAGCGCCAGAATCACGAGAAAGTATCCGGCGACGACCAGCCAATCGAGTGTGCCTAACGCCATGGAGAGCTCTTTTTTGGGTTAAACGATTAATCAAATTAAAACTTAAGTATCCATGACTAAAAAGTAAACCTGCCCCCTCTTTCCGGGCGGAGCATTTTCTGATGACCTTGTAGAAGACAAGATTCGATAACCCGGGATCTGAGACAGAAGCGGAGAAATCTCCCTGAGTGCCGTATCTTCCAGGGAGTTAGAAGAATAAGACACGTTACCCAGGGGGTGGTCCGGAAGGCCTTCGGGATGCTACCATCTTACCGTTTTCGCCGGTCAAAAGCAACGAGAAGCTGACTGATCAGGGAGCGCTGGCGATCGTTGGTGAGTTTGTCGAAGCGACCGGCCTTTCCGGAACGGTAGAGAGGAGGTTTTCCGCCTGAATCGAGGAATCGACCCGTCCGCGGACGGTGATAGTGGCGAAAAGGACTGATCCGCCCGCTGTAACCGGCACCTGAAAATGTTTTGAAGACTCGTTTAATAAAATAAAAACGACGTTTATCAATTTGAAAGTTTAAATTAATGTATTTAGTCTGCTTGTACAGGTTAACGAGTGAACAGAATCGAAAATGGCGAGGGAGTATTCTCCGTTTGGACCGCCATTTTTTGTCGTGTGGCGGGGGAGGCCTCACCACGACTTCTCACACCAACGTCAGAACGTCATGAAGGATTTTACTGCCAGGGTTTCGATTCTAAGTGCCCTCATTGGCGTTTTCGTTCTCGCTTCTGGAACCGCTTTCGGACAGCACCAGGTGTCGGGCACCGTCACGGATTCGATAGAGGGCTCGCCTCTTCCGGGAGCAAATGTTGTCGTGGACGGAACGACAACGGGCACGACGACGGACGAGCAGGGTCAATACCAGCTTACAGTGTCCTCGCCGACCGATACCCTTGTATTTTCATTCGTGGGCTACAGGGAGAAGAGGATTCCGATCCGCGGTCGAAGTCAGATCGACGTGGCTCTTGCCCCCGGCACGCTCATGGGGGAGGAGCTCGTCGTCGTGGGCTACGGTCAGCAGAGGGAGGAATCCGTTTCGGGGTCGATTAGCGAGGTGGAGTCAGAGCAGCTCGAACAGGTTGGTGTGGCGAACAACACAGACAAGTTAGCAGGTCGGGTGCCGGGACTCGTGACGCGCCAGACCTCCGGACGGCCCGGGGGTGACTACCGGAACCTGTCCATCCGGGGGTTCGGGAATCCCCTTGTCCTGGTCGACGGGGTGGAGATGCGGATGAGCCAGATTGACCCGAGTACGATCGAGTCGATCAGTGTGCTCAAGGATGCATCGGCGGCCATTTATGGAATGCGGGCCGGAAATGGCGTCATTCTCGTAGAGACGAAGCGCGGCAGTGAGGAGCAGGAACCCCGCCTCAACTACTCGAGCACGGTTTCTGTCCAGTCCCCGACAAGGGTGCCCAACCAGGTGACAGCGGGGCAGATGCTGGAGATGAGGCGCGATGGCATTCTGCTCTATGGGGGCAGTGAGACGGACGCTCCCGACCAGCAAACGATTGAGTGCTACAAGACGACGGGCCAGGCAGAAGGGTGCGGGGATGCGGCACAGTGGCAGAGCTACGACTGGTACGAGGCCACCTACCAGAACTGGTCCCCGCAACAGGAACACAGTTTGAGTGCGCAAGGGGGAACCGATCGGATTAATTACTTCGTCGCGGGAGGCTTCCTGGATCAGAAAGGGGCCTTCGAAGAGGACGGGATCAATTTTCGGCGCTGGAATGGGCGGTCGAACCTCGACGTAGATGTCTCGGAGAACATCGCAGCGGCGATGGATCTGTCGTACCGGCGGGAAATTCGGAAAAATCCGACGCTCGGTGGTCCGGAGCTCTGGGACCAAGTTCAAAAGGCCAATCCCACATACCGGACCAGCCTCCCCGACACGAATCTGATTCCCGTAGCGAACGCAGAAGGACAATCCCCACTCGGGGCCACCAGTCGCGATGCAGCCGGCTTTGACGACAGCGGGCGAACTTTCCTACTTCTTCCAGTCGCACCGTAACCGGGACTACTCCAAGCCCTTCGAAGTCTACGAGTATATCGAAGAAACCGGAGAGGTGCGGCAGGCCGGCGTTAGAAATGGGACGTATACGGAGCTGGAGGACAACAGCTATCGCCTACAGCGATTCAAGCCTCTGTTACAGCTCGACTACTCGAATAGCTTCGGCCCCCACACGCTTGAGGGGCTTGCTATTGCCGAATGGATAACGGAGACCGATCAGTGGCTCGGGGCTTCCCGGCGGGAGATGCTCTCCGAAGATCTGCCGTACATCGACCTTGGGGCAGACAATGAGACCAAAGACAACTCCGGGAGCAGATCGTCCGAGGGGCGGCAATCCTACGCCGGTCGATTGCAGTATATCTACGACAATCGGTACATCTTGGAGGCGACGATGCGGGCCGACGGCAGCTACAAGTTTGCTCCGGGCAGTCGGTGGGGATACTTTCCCTCGGTCTCGGCGGCGTGGCGACTCTCGGAGGAGGATTTCTTGGAGGGGACGGACTTCGACGACCTGAAGCTGCGTGCGTCCTACAGCCAGACCGGGGACGATCGGGCCGTATCCCCATTCCAGTTCCTGGCGGGCTTTAGTCAAACCGGAAGTTACATCATTGGCGACAGTCCCCAGCGTCGAATTTCGCCCACCAGCGTGCCGGTCACCAGCGTCTCGTGGCTCGAGAACACGCAGTACAACATAGGGGTCGACGCCAGACTATGGAACGGGCTCCTCGGGTTCGAAGCCGATGTCTACTACCGGCTGACGGAAGGGCGCTTTGCTCCCCCACAGCGGGACATTCCGGCGACGGTTGGAGCCCAGATCCCGCAGCAGAACATCAATGATACGGCCGATCGAGGCATCGATTTGAGCCTGAGTCACGAGAACACAATCGGGGAGGTCTATTACTCAGTGTCCCCTAACTTCAGCTTCACGCGACGGAAGCGCGTGAGCTGGGCGGAAGAGGAGTACGACACCGAGTGGGAGCGGCGGGTCTTCCAGCAGGAAGGCAAGTGGGCGCGCCGCACCGTAGGCTACGTGGCGACGGGGCTGTTCCGGAGCCAAGAAGAGATCGACAACTGGAATATTGACCAGGACCAGCAGGGCAACTCCCCCCTCAAGCCGGGAGACATCAAGTACGAGGATCTCAACGGAGACGGCGTAATCGATCAGAAAGACCAGAAGACGATCGGGGCCGGCGGAACGCCCAACA
>PXSZ01000006.1 GCA_003023105.1 Bacteroidetes bacterium QH_10_64_37 | reverse complement strand
AACTCGCCCTCGCCTCTACCACAGCCGATCGACGACGAGGTGGCTCAGATACCCGATGACCGCTGCCCCGTAGAACGGCAGCCCCACGAGCGGGCGCTCCGGCACGTGCAGGTACGGCAAAATGAGCAGTGGCGACGGCACCAGCAGCATCGCCCACCAGGAGTGGGTCCAGCCCCGATGTTTGCTGAGCACCAGCAGCACCGCCACGAGCCCCAGGTAGGCCGCGGCCCGAAACTGCTCCGTCACGACCAGAAACAGGTCCGCGACGAAGAAGATCGAGTAGAAGAGGTCCTGCCCCTTCGAGTCGGTGTCCACGTCCGGCCAGAGGCCAAACAGCAGCGACAGCGTGAGCAGCATCAGCGGATAGCCCACCTGCTCCAGCACTGTAAACTGCTGGTAGGCCGCATCGACGGAGAAGGCGTACACGAGGAGCCCCAGGTACCCGCCCCCAAAAACCATCGCACTCGCAATGTGGCCCTTGTAGCCCGCCATCTGGTCAGTGGCGAATGTCGATGTGCGAATGTCGAATCTCAAGGGGTGAGAGGCGAGGAGCGAAGAGTGAGAGGCGCGAGGCATCCGACATGCTGGACCGAAAAAGTCCCATCTCCGATTTCCCGTTCCCCACCCGCTATCCACGTTCCCCCTCCCCGACTCTCAATTCTCGATCCTCTCTCCTCCCAAACAGCAGCGGTCCCCCCGGAATCGCCTTCTCTTCCAGCGTATACCTGCGCAATACGAAATACACACCACGCATCACGTTTCACTTCTCACGTTTCACGCATCACTCCTCACGCGTCAAAAAGAACCGCACCGCCAGCCGATACCCCGCCGCCTCAAACCCGCTCATCTGCCCCACGCAGGCCGGGGCAATCCGCGACGTGCGCCGGAAGTCCTCCCGCGCGTGGACGTTCGACAGGTGCACCTCCACCACCGGCGGATCGATGGCGGCCACGGCGTCGCGCAGGGCAACGGACGTGTGCGTGTACCCGCCCGGATTGAAGACCACTCCGTCCGTTTCGCCCTCGTGGGCCGCGTGCAGGTGGTCGATGAGCGCTCCTTCACTGTTGTCCTGCTCGAAGCGGAAATCCACCTTGGGGAATGCCTCCTGGAGATCATCCTCAATATCTGAGATCGTCGTCGTGCCGTAGGTGTCCGGCTCGCGGGTGCCGAGCAGGTTGAGGTTGGGGCCGTTGAGGACGAGGAGGGTCACGAGAGGCCGGGTGCGTGTTGGCATGAAAAAACTCGCCCCAATCAATTGCCGACCGCCCGGAAAGATTCACGCCTCGTTCTGCGGTGTCTCCGCCACACTTGAGGCCCCACTGAACCGCCCCCTCGGCTCGACACAAATCCCTCTCAACGCCAGGCAACCCCAATGAAGCACTCTGCCGCCGACCGCTTCGTGCCGCCGCTACTTGCGGCGATGCTCACCGCAGTTCTCCTGCTTGTGGGCCGCGGCACCGGTCATCGAGCAGAAAAGTCCCGCCCTTCCGGTCAGTGTCCGGTTGGTTTCATGCAACGTCGTAAGCCGGCACCTCAAGGGTGAGCCCGTCGTAAGCGAGGTGGACGTCGTCGGGCAGGGCGGCCTCCGCCTCGGCGTGGCGCACGGCGTGCGTCATGTGCACGAAGTACGTCTCTCGCGCCCCGATGCGACGGGCGGCGGCCACGGCCTCATCGAACGAGAAGTGGGTGGGGTGCGGCTCGGCGCGGAGCGCGTCGAGCACGAGCGTGTCGATGCCCTGCAGCTGCTCGACACTCGCCTCGGGAATAGCGCTCGCGTCCGTCAGGTACGCGAAGCGGCCCAGGCGGTAGCCGCAGACCGGCATGTCGCCGTGGTGGAGCAGAATGGGGTCGACGGGCACCGAGGCTCCGTCACCAGTCCGGCTCGGGATGCAGAAGGGGCCGTCAATCACTTCGAGCTCCACGTTCGCGGCGCCGGGGTACGGGTCCGCGCCGAAGACGTAGTCGTAGTTTTTGCGGAGCACCGCGGCGGTGTCGGCGTGAGCGTAGCACGGCATTACGCGGCGGTTCTCGCGGAAGAAGGGCCGCAGGTCGTCGAGGCCCACGACGTGGTCGAAGTGGTGGTGGGTGTAGCAGACCGCGTCGATGCGCTCGATGCCTTCCCGCAGCGCCTGCTGCCGGAAGTCCGGCCCCGTGTCGATGAGGAGACCCATCTCGCCCACTTCGATGTAGCAGGCGCATCGGGTGCGGGTGTCGCGAGGATCCTCGGAGGTGCACACCTCGCAGTCGCACCCAAGGACGGGCACGCCGGTGGAGGTGCCCGTGCCCAGCAGGGTCGCGGTGAGCGGGGGCGTCCGGGCGTGCCGGTTGGCGGGCGGGGCGTCGGAGAACATGCTGGAGTTAGTCGTCGTCATGCGACGCCTCCGCCGACGCGGTCTCGGCCCAGACCTCTTCGAGGGCCCGGCGCACCGCCGGCTTCAGGTAGAGGGTATCGAGGGGCGCCTCCCGCAGGGCTTCGGCCAGCACCACCAGCTGCGTCTCGGGCAGGTCGTTCTCGTTGAGCATGATGATCTCCTCCCCCTCCACCACACAGCGCCCCCCGCGAAAGTTGCCGGGCTCGGCCCGCACCTCGACTCCGAGTCGGCGCGCAACGCCTTCGAGCTCGTCAATGATGGCAGCGGTGTCCATACAGCATGCTCACACTCCAAAAGAAACGCGGCCCCTTTTCATCCCGAGAGACCACACAGTTGTTTCTTCATCCCCCGCGCCCCCACGCACTCTCTCTCAAGCGCCCCCTCGCTTCCATTCTCCCTCTCTCAAATCCCCTATGGCGACTCTGGCAGCGGTTCGCCGGACTGCGCATCGGCCACGCGAAAGGTGTGGGGCGGCACGTCCGCGTCGCCCTCCAGGTGCACCCGCACGAGGTGCTCCATGAACCAGCGGGTCGGGTGCGTGGGGACGGGCCGTCGCAAAAACGCGGCAACGAAGGGATGCACCCGAAGCGTGACGGCCCGGCGCTGATCGCTGTGCTCCACGATCCACTGCTCGATGTCCTCCACGAGCGCCT
>PXSZ01000005.1:10074-19115 GCA_003023105.1 Bacteroidetes bacterium QH_10_64_37 | reverse complement strand
AGAGATGGTGATGCCGGGGGACAACGCGACGTTTGAGGCGGAGTTGATTCAGCCGGTGGCCTTGGAGGAGGGGTTGAGGTTTGCGATTCGGGAGGGGGGGCACACGGTCGGCGCAGGAGTGGTGACCGACATTCTGGACTGAGTCGAGTTTGGAATTGGGAATTTGGGTTCGGATTGGGGCACTTCAAACTCTCCATTCCAAACTCCACACTCCGAACTCCAAACTCCCAATTCGAACTGCGGGCGTAGCTCAATTTGGCAGAGCAGCGGACTCCAAATCCGCCGGTTGGGGGTTCGAGTCCTCCCGTCCGTGCCGCACTGGAGGGTACCGAAGGCTTTCGTATACGGTGCCCCTATGAAACCGGCGCTGTTGTTCGCAACCTGCACGCATCCCGACGGTGGTCGGGACACGATCACGGTATCGAACCTGTTGCTTATGACCTGGATTTGGGAGTATCTGGAGAACGTCGTCGCGGAGATGGAAAAGGTAAACTGGCCGAGCCGCGACGAACTGATTAGTAGCACGCTCATTACAATCGTCGCGACGCTGATGATCTCCGGCTTCATTTTCCTGGCCGACCAGGTGATTCAAAGAACGCTCAGGATCCTCTATCAGGTGTAATTCCTTCGGTGGCGAGTTGCGCGCCACTGGCCGTGCACCCACTGTTGCACGCATCCTCCACTCGCTATGGCTGAAGAGACCGATTCCGACACGTGGTATGTGCTTCGCACCTTCTCGAACCACGAGAAGAAAGTGCGCCGGTACCTCGAAAGTGAAATTGATCGGCTTGGGCTTGAGGATCACGTCGAGGAGATTCTGATTCCGACGGAGACGGTCTTCGAAATGAAGGGGGGAGAGAAAAAGACGAAAGAGAAGACCTTCTTTCCGGGATACATCCTTCTCAACTGCACGCTGACCACCGAGCTTCGGGACGTGGCCGAAGACTTGCCCTCGGTCATTGGATTTTTGACGGCCGGCACCGGGGACACCCCGACCCGACTTCGGGAGGAGGAGATCAAGCGCATTCTCGGAAAGATGGATCGGGCCGAGGAGATGGGCGAGCAGCCCGAGATGCCCTTCAAGATGGGGGATCCAGTCAAAGTGGTGGACGGCCCATTCGACAGCTTCAACGGGATCGTCGAAGATGTCTATCCCGACAAAATGAAGGTCAAAGTCATGGTATCGATCTTTGGTCGCAAGACGCCCGTGGAGCTCGATTACCTGCAGGTCGAACACGAAGAATAGTGCGTTAGCCCTGCGATTTGGGCCCGCGCGACCCCGAGATTCTCGTGTCCTTTTTGAACAAGCCGGCGGGAGTCTGCCCCGATAGTGATCGGGAGACGTTTGAACCGCCTTCGTACGTATGGCAGCACCGGTCGAACAAACCATCAAGCTTCAAATCAAAGGGGGGCAGGCCAATCCCGCCCCGCCCATCGGGCCGGCCCTCGGCCAGCATGGGGTCAACATCATGGAGTTCTGCAAGGCGTTCAATTCCCGGACCGAGGACCGGATGGGCACGCTCCTGCCGGTCGAAATTACGGTCTACGCCGACCGTTCCTTCGACTTCATCGTCAAGAGCCCGCCTGCGTCGGTGCTTCTGAAACAGAAGGCCGACATCGAGACGGCAGCCGGGGATCCGCTCCGCGAAGATGCCGGTACGGTCACGTGGGACGACTGCCTGGACATCGCTGAGCAGAAGCTTCAGGACTTGAATGCGCACACCGTGGAGAAGGGCGCGAGCATGGTGGCCGGAACGGCCCGGTCGATGGGCATCACCGTCGAAGGGAAACCGGCCCACGAATAGTAGACTCCCGGCGGTTCGGGCATTGGGGCTCGTCGTTTTGAAGATCGCCATCGCAGTCATTGCTCATGCGGGAGTTGTCCCGACCGCCATCGGGAGAACGTTCGCACCGCACAACCGCACCCAACTATGGCCAAGATTGAAGGAAAACGATATCGGGCGGCCCACGAGCTCGTCGACGAGCAGGACGAGCCTGTGAGGCTCCGAGAGGCCGCGGAACTGGCTACGGAAACCGCGACCGCCAACTTTGACGAATCGATCGATTTGGATCTCCGACTCGGAGTGAATCCGCAGCACGCCGATCAGATGGTGCGCGGGTCGATTACCCTCCCCAACGGCACGGGCCGCGAGGTGACCGTGCTCGTCCTGGCCAGCGAAGGCAAGCAGCAGGAGGCCGAGGACGCCGGTGCCGACTACGTGGGACTCGACGAATACATCGAGCGCATCCAGGAGGAAAACTGGCTCGACTTCGACGTCGCCATTGCGACGCCGGACGTGATGGGACAGGTGGGGCAGCTTGGGCGCATTCTCGGCCCGCGCGGCCTGATGCCGAACCCGAAGAGCGGAACGGTGACGATGGAGTTGGCCGACGCGATTGAGGAGATCAAGGCGGGGAAAATTGAGTTTCGCGTCGATAGCAGCGGAAATCTGCACACGGCCATCGGAAAGGCCTCCTTCTCCCCCGAGGAGCTTTACGAGAATGCCCGTGCGCTCCTCCGGGAAGTGGTGCGTCTCCGGCCGGCCTCCGCGAGCGGCCTCTACCTGCGCTCAATTACGCTGTCGGCCACGATGGGGCCCCCGATACCGGTTGACCGCAGCTCCGTCCTCAGCGAAGTGCGGTAGCGCTTGCGTCCGGTCCACTGCCGCTGGTTGCACACCGACCTACTTTTTTGATCCCATGTCGAAGAATCGAGCCGAGAAAGCAGAAATCATCGACCAGATCGGGGAAAAGCTCAGCGAGTACCCGATCCTTTACCTCACCAATTTCGAAGGCCTGACCGTCGCCCAGTCCAACGACCTGCGCGGACGGTTCCACGAGGCGGGGGTCGAGTATCAGGTCACCAAAAACACCCTGGCCCGCATTGCCCTCGACCGCATCGAGGGCAAGGACGCTCTTGAAGAGTTTTTTGCGGGGCCCACGGCCGTGGCCTTCAGCGAGGACCCGGCGAAGCCGGCCCGCGTCATTCAGGACTTTGTCGAAGACGAGGACGTGGATCGGCCGGAGCTGAAGGTGGCCTGGATCGAGGGGGAGATGTACGACGATCCGGAAGCGCTCGATACGCTTGCGGACTTGAAGTCGCGCGAGGAACTGCTTGGAGAAATTGTCGGGCTGCTACTGTCCCCGGCCCAGAACGTTGTGGGCGGCCTTCAGGGGGCCGGGCAGCGACTTGCCGGCATTGCCCAATCCCTCGCGGAAGAGGACGAAGACGAGTAGCCCCGTCGTTGCCGCGGTCCTCCGTGGACGATCGGGGAGTGCACCACTACACATTCGCCTTAATTCGCGGCGCAGTGCCGACGGTAGCCGGGCACAGGCTGCCAGTAATCGGGACAAAGACCGCCGCAGGACAAACCCACACTACGAACCTATGGCTAACGTTGAAGAACTTGCGGAACAGCTTGTTGGACTCACGATCAAGGAGGCCAATGAGCTTGCGAATCACCTCGAAGAGGAATACGACATCCAGCCGGCCTCGGCGGGCGTTGCGGTCGCGGCCGATGGCGGAGGCGGTGCCGATGGCGAAGCCGAAGAAGAGGAGCAGACGGTGTTTGACGTCGTGCTCACCGGTATCGGCGGCAACAAGATTCAGGTCATCAAGGAGGTCCGCTCCATCACGGGACTCGGCCTGAAGGAGGCCAAGTCGCTCGTGGACGAAGCGCCGAATCCTGTGGAGGAAGGAGTCTCCCGCGAGGAGGCCGACGACCTCAAGGCGCAGATTGAAGAGGCGGGGGGCGAAGTCGAACTCCAGTAGACGGGGAGCGACTGGTGTATTAAGAAGTGCGCACCCCCGGTTGTGCCCTCCCGGCAGGTTGTGCCCTATCGACGGGACACGGGGAAGAGGGAGATTGAGTTTGAAACAACCCTCAGCGGCGACCGTAGGCGCAGTCCTGTCTGAGCGCATTTTCTTGGGCGAAGTCCTGCCTCACAGGGTTCCACTGCCAGACAGGGATCGCGTCTGATGCTGGGGCGATGTCTCCAGCGGTCGCCCACTCCATCTTGAGTCTGACCGGTGGATTCTCGCGAATGAGCCTGCAATCCTGTGCGCAGGGGGTCGCTGCGCTCGCTGTTGATGTGCCGAGTGGCTGTGGATCCATCGTCGCCTTCCACGCAGTGCCCGCCCCCCGAGTCTGTCCGGTGTGCCGGGATCGTGCACGGCCTCGGAGCGCCCCCGCGTACGCTTCGTTCTTTTCGTGCCGTCCGGCGCTCTAAACGTCTGCAAACGTAGTCTATTCACGCCAGCGATTCCTATCTAGCTTATGCCGACCTTTTTGAACGGGGACACTTCCACGCCTGGGCACCTTGAAGACGCGAAGCCGCGCAAGAGCTTCGCCGACATTCCAGAGGTGTGGGACTATCCGGACTTCCTGAACGTCCAACTCAAGACGTTCCACGACTTTGTGCAGGACGACGTCCCGCCCGCCGATCGAGAAAATGTCGGGCTCCAGGCGGTCTTTAACGAGCACTTTCCGATTAAAGACAACCGCGACCGCTACACGCTCGAGTTCGTAAATTACGAGCTCGATGCCCCGAAGCACACAGTCGAGGAGTGCATTGCGCAGGGCCTCACGTATTCGGTGCCCCTGAAGGCGACCCTCCGGCTTTCGAGCAAGGAAGAGGAGGGGGACGAGGAGGCCATCGAGGCCATCGAGCAGGAGGTGTACCTCGGCACGCTTCCGTTTATGACCGATCGGGGGACCTTCATTGTGAACGGGGCCGAGCGCGTGATCGTCTCGCAGCTCCACCGCAGTCCGGGCGCCTTCTTCGAGAAAGAGATTCACTCGAACGGCACAGAGCTCTTCAGTGCCCGTGTGATCCCCTTCCGGGGCTCCTGGATGGAGTTCTCCACGGACGTGCGCGACGTGCTCTGGGCCTACGTGGACCGAAAGAAGAAGGTGCCAGTGACCACGCTCCTCCGTGCGCTGGGCTACTCCAGCGACGAGGAGCTCGTGAAGATGTTCGATCTCGCCGACGCGGTCGACATCACGGACGAGGACGAGTTTGAAGAGTACTTGGGCCGCGAGCTCGCCACCAGCGTCACGATCGAGAAGACGATCGAGATCGTGGACGAGGATACCGGCGAGGTGGTCGACGAGGAGACGGAGCGCGAGGTGCTGCTTCCGGCCGAGCACGAGCTGGAGGAAGACGACTGGGAAGAGCTCGACGAGTACGACGTGAGGCGCCTTTACCTCGTCCGAGAGGACGTGGACGAAGAGGCGCTCGACAAGAGCACGCTCGTGGAGACGCTCCAGAAGGACCCGTCGCACACGGAGGAGGAGGCCCTCGACGTCATCTACGAGAGGCTGCGTGGCAGCGAGGCGCCCGACCTGGATTCTGCCCGGGAGGCCCTCAACCGTCTCTTCTTTAACGAAGACCGGTACGACCTGGGGGACGTGGGCCGTCACCGCATCAATGCGCGGCTGGGGATTGACGTGGATACGGACACGAAAGTTCTCACGAAAGAAGATGTCGTGGGCATTGTCCATGAGCTCATCCGGCTCCAGAACGGCGAAAGCACGGCCGACGACATCGACCACCTCAGCAACCGCCGCGTGAAGACGGTCGGCGAGCAGCTCGGCTCGCAGTTCTCGCTCGGCCTGGCCCGCATGGCGCGCACCATCAAGGAGCGCATGAACCTGCGGGACGCCGACAAATTTACGCCGAAGGATCTGGTAAATGCCCGGACCATCGAGAGCGTGATCAACACGTTCTTCGGGACGAATCAGCTCAGCCAGTTCATGGATCAGACCAATGCGCTGGCGGAGATGACCCACAAGCGTCGGATGTCGGCGCTGGGGCCTGGGGGACTCACCCGAGAGCGGGCCGGATTCGAGGTCCGCGACGTCCACCACACGCATTACGGCCGGCTCTGCCCGATTGAGACGCCGGAGGGGCCCAACATCGGCCTCATGCTGTCGCTTTGCGTCCACGCCACCATCAACGACTTCGGCTTCCTCGAAACGCCGTATCGGGTCGTGGAGGACGGGCAGGTGACCGACAAGGTCGAGTACCTCTCGGCCGAAGAGGAGGACCAGGCCATGGTGGCACAGGCCAACGCGCCGGTCGATGACGACGGCCACTTTACGAGCGACGAGGTGCGCTGCCGATTCCAGGGCGATTTTCCCGTCGTGGATCCGGAAGAAGTTCAGTACATGGACGTGGCTCCGAACCAGATTGTCTCCCCGTCGGCCAGCCTGATCCCGTTCCTGGAGCACAATGACGCAAACCGGGCGCTGATGGGCTCGAACATGCAGCGGCAGGGCGTGCCGCTCTTGCGGAGCGACTCCCCGATCGTGGGGACCGGCCTCGAAAACCAGGTGGCCAAGGACTCCCGATCCTGCGTCGTGGCCGAAGGGGACGGCGTTGTTGAATACGTCGACGCGGAGCGCGTCGTGGTCCGCTACGACGAGGAGCAGGAGAAGACGGACCTCACCTTCGGCGAGCCGGTGCAGGAGTACGAGCTCACCAAATTCCGCCGCACCAACCAGGACACCTGCATGAACCAGAAGCCGATCGTCCAGGCGGGCGATCGCGTGGAGGAGGGCGAGGTCCTCACCGACGGTTTTGCGATGGAGAAGGGCGAGCTGGCCCTCGGCAAGAACGTCCTCTGTGCCTTCATGCCGTGGCACGGGTACAACTACGAGGACGCCATCGTCATCAGCGAGCGGCTCGTGGCCGACGACGTGTACACCTCGGTGCACATCGAGGAGTTCGAGCACGAGGTGCGCGACACGAAGCGGGGCGAGGAAGAGCTCACCCGTGAGATCCCGAACGTCAGCGAGGAGGCCACCAAGGACCTCGACGAGCGCGGCATCATCCGGGTGGGCGCCGAGGTGACGCCCGGCGACATCATCGTCGGCAAGATTACGCCGAAGGGCGAGACCGATCCCACGCCGGAGGAGAAGCTGCTCCGCGCCATCTTTGGCGACAAGGCGGGCGACGTGAAGGACGCCTCGCTCAAGGCGAAGCCCGGCATGGAGGGCGGTGTGGTGATCGACACCAAGCTCTTTAGCCGCCGCGAGCTCGACCCCGCCTCCAAGAAGATGGAGGAGAAGCGTCTCGAAAACATCGAAAACGAGCACGAGCGCAAGCTCGAGGACCTCAACGAGCGCTTCTGGAACAAATTCTTCGGCCTCGTCGAGGACGCGACCAGCGCCGGGCTCGAAGACCGAGACGGCGAAGTCATCCTCAGCGAAGGGGCCGACTTCGAGGAAGAGGCTTTCGAGGACGTCGATCCGGCCGACATCAGCACGCGGGCCGAGTTTACCGACGACGAGGCGCTGAACGAGCAGATTCGGACGCTCTTCCGCAACTACAAGTCGCGCCGCCGCGACATTGAGGGCAGCACCAAGCGCCGGAAGCACCAGGTGGAGATGGGCGACGAGCTGCCCTCCGGCGTCGTGCAGCTTGCGAAGGCGTACGTGGCCCGCAAGAAGAAGATCGAGGTGGGCGACAAGATGGCCGGGCGCCACGGCAACAAGGGCGTGATCGCCAAGATCGCCCCGGTCGAGGACATGCCGTTCCTCGACGACGGAACGCCTGTCGACCTGCTGCTGAACCCGCTCGGCGTGCCCTCCCGGATGAACCTCGGCCAGATTTACGAGACGCTCCTCGGCTGGGCCGGGGACAAGCTCGGGGTGAAGTATTCGACCCCGATCTTCGACGGTGCCTCGCTCGAAGACGTGGGCGACGAGCTGGAGGAGGCCGGCCTGCCCCGCGACGGGAAGGCGCAACTCTACGACGGCCGCACCGGCGAGCCCTTCGACGAGAAGACGACGGTGGGTCAGATTTATATGATGAAGCTCGAGCACCTCGTCGAGGACAAGATGCACGCCCGCTCCATTGGGCCGTACAGCCTCATCACGCAGCAGCCGCTCGGCGGCAAGGCGCAGTTCGGCGGTCAGCGCCTCGGCGAGATGGAGGTCTGGGCGCTCTACGCCTACGGCGCCTCCAACACACTGCAGGAGATGCTCACCTACAAGTCGGACGACGTGGACGGCCGCTCCGAGGCCTACGAGTCGATCGTGAAAGGCGAGAACCTGCCCTCGCCCGGCGTCCCCGAGAGCTTCAACGTGCTCGTTCGGGAGCTTCAGGGGCTCGGTCTCGAAGTGACGCTTGACTAACAAATTTTGGGTTTTCGATTGCGGATTTTGGATTCCCCCGACCAGAACCGCAATCACTCCAAACTCCAAAATCCAAACTCCCCAATCTTGTATGCCGTACGGTAATTCCAAGGAGATCAAATCGGATTTCGACAACATCACCATCAGCCTCGCCTCTCCGGAGGACATCCTGGAGCGGTCGTACGGCGAGGTGATGAAGCCCGAGACCATCAACTACCGGTCGTTTAAGCCGGAGATGGGCGGGCTCTTCTGCGAGAAAATTTTCGGCCCGGTTAAGGACTACGAGTGCCACTGCGGGAAGTACAAGCGCATCCGGTACAAGGGCATTATCTGCGACCGGTGCGGTGTGGAGGTGACCCGCAAGGCCGTTCGCCGGGAGCGCATGGGGCACATTTCCCTGAGCGTGCCGGTGGTCCACATCTGGTACTTCAAGACGCTGCCCAACAAGATTGGGCACCTGCTGGGCCTGAAGTCGAAGGACCTGGAGAAGGTGATCTACTACGAGAACTATATCGTCATCCAGCCGGGGACGGCCAAGCGCCTCGGGGTGGAGGAGAATCAGCTCCTCACTGAGGAGGAGTACTATGAGATTCTCTACCAGATTCGAGACGACAACAACCAGCTTCAGGACGAGAACCCGGAGAAGTTTATTGCCATGATTGGGGGCGAGGCGATCGAGACGATGCTCGAGCGTCTTGAGCTCGACCAGATCGCCCAGGACCTCCGGTTTCAGGTCAAGACCGAGACGAGCCAGCAGCGGAAGGCCAAGGCCATCAAGCGGCTCAACGTCGTGGAAGCCTTCCGCGAGGCGAACCGGGAGGGCACCAACAAGCCCGAGTGGATGGTCATGCGGGTCATCCCGGTCATTCCGCCGGAGCTTCGGCCCCTCGTGCCGCTGGA
>PXSZ01000005.1:0-10023 GCA_003023105.1 Bacteroidetes bacterium QH_10_64_37 | reverse complement strand
CTGAAGAGCCTCTCGGACATGCTGAAGGGCAAGCAGGGCCGCTTCCGCCAGAACCTGCTCGGCAAGCGCGTCGACTACTCGGGCCGGTCGGTCATCGTCTCCGGCCCGCACCTGGAGCTGCACCAGTGCGGCCTGCCGAAGGAGATGGCCGTCGAGCTCTTCAAACCCTTCATCATCCGCCGCCTCATCGAGCGCGGCATCGTGAAGACGGTGAAGAGCGCCAAGAAGTACGTCGACAAGAAATCCGAGGATGTCTGGGACATCCTGGAGAAGGTGATTCAGGGGAGACCCGTATTACTCAACCGTGCCCCCACGCTTCACCGGCTCGGCATCCAGGCCTTTCAGCCCGTCCTCACCGAAAACAAGGCCATCGAGATTCACCCGCTCGTCTGCCCGGCGTACAACGCCGACTTCGACGGCGACCAGATGGCCGTGCACGTCCCGCTCTCCCACGAGGCGTGCCTCGAGAGCATGGTGCTGATGCTGTCGAGCCACAACGTGCGGAGCCCGGCCGACGGCGGGCCGCTCGCCGTACCGAGCCAGGACATGATTCTCGGTCTCTACTACATCACGAAGGCCAAGTCCAACCAGAAGGGCGAGGGCATGCGCTTCGCCAACATCGAGGAAGTGCGGCAGGCCTTCGACCAGGACCGGGTGGCCCTCCACGCCAAGATTAAGCTCCGCGACCCGGACGGTTCGGGCGAGATTGTGGATACGACCGTCGGGCGCGTGGTCTTCAACGAGGCGCTGCCGGACGGGCTCGATTTCGTGAACGAGGTGCTGACCACGAAGAATGTGCGGCCGGTCATTGCCAATGTCCTGAAGCAGACCGGCTTCCAGGAGACCGCCGAGTTCCTGGACGACATCAAGGACATGGGCTTCCGTCGCTCCACCACCTCGGGCATGACCTTCGCGCTCTCGGACATCATCATTCCGGAGGAGAAGGAGACGCTCATCGAGGAGGCCAACGAGAAGGTCGAGTCGACCGACCAGAACTACGAGATGGGCTACATCACCGACAACGAGCGGTACAACCAGGTGATCGACGTCTGGACGAAGACCAACAACCGCGTCTCGGAGGTGCTCTTCGAGGCCCTGAAGGAGCACAAGGAGGGCTTCAACCCCATCTTTACGATGGCCGACTCCGGGGCCCGAGGCTCGCAGGAGCAGATCCGTCAGCTCGGCGGCATGCGCGGGCTCATGGCCAAGCCGCAGAAGAACATCGGCGAGGGCGGCGGCGAGATCCTCGAGAACCCGATCCTCTCCAACTTCAAGGAAGGCCTGTCGGTGCAGGAGTACTTCATTAGCACCCACGGCTCGCGGAAGGGCCTGGCCGACACGGCGCTGAAGACGGCCGACGCGGGCTACCTCACGCGTCGTCTCGTGGACGTGTCGCAGAGCGTGACGGTGACGGAGCACGACTGTGGCACGCTGCGCGGCATCGACGTGGGGGCGCTCAAGGACAACGAGGAGATCGTGGCGCCGCTCACGGACCGCATTACGGGCCGCGTGTCGGTGCGCGACGTGTACGATCCCCACACCGATGAGCTGATCGTGGAGGCGAACGAGCTCATCACCGAGGAGATTGCCGATCACATTGCCCAGACCTCCATCGAGGAGGTGGAGATCCGGTCGGTGCTCACCTGCGAGGCCGAGCGGGGAGTCTGCACGCTCTGCTACGGGCTCAACCTCGCCACTGGCCGCATGGTGGAGGTGGGCGAGTCGGTCGGTGTGGTGGCAGCCCAATCGATCGGGGAGCCGGGGACGCAGCTCACGCTCCGGACTTTCCACACCGGCGGAACCGCCACGCGTGAGGTCGGCGAGTCGACCATTCAGGCGAAATTTGCCGGCACCCTCGAGTTCGAGAACCTCCGAACCGTGACGTACGAGGATACCGACGGCCCGAAGGAGGTTGTGCTCTCGCGGCAGGGGGAAATCCGAATTATGGATTCCGACGGCGATCGGCGCGAGCTCACCAGTTACGTCGTTCCCTACGGGGCCGAGCTACTGGTGGACGAGGACCAGGAGGTCGACGAGGGCGACGTGATGGCCAGCTGGGATCCGTACAACAGCCTCATCCTCACCGAAGCCAACGGCACGGTGCGCTTCGAGGACGTAATCGAGGACACCACCTACCGCGAGGAGACCGACGAGCAGACCGGCCACATGGAGAAGGTGATCGTCGAGAGCCGCGAGCGCACCCTGACGCCGACCCTCGTCATCGAAACCGAAGACGGGGACGTACGGGAGTACAACATGCCCGTCGATGCCCGCATTCAGGTCGACGAGGATGAGACGGTGCAGGCCGGGCAGACCCTCGCGAAGATTCCGCGTCAGGCGGCGCAGACCAGCGACATTACCGGCGGTCTTCCGCGCGTTGAGGAGCTCTTCGAGGCGCGCACCCCGGACGAGCCGGCCGCCGTCAGCGAGATCGACGGCATCGTCAGCTTCGGCGACCAGAAGCGGGGCTCGCAGGAGATTATTGTCACCAGCCGCGACGGGGACATGGAGAAGAGCTACATGGTGTCCCTCTCGAAGCACATGCTGGTGCACGAGGGCGATTACGTGGAGGCTGGCGACCGCCTCTCGGACGGCCAGATTGCCCCGCACGACATCCTGTCGATCAAGGGCCCGCGGGCGGTGCAAGAACACCTGCTCAACGAGGTGCAGGAGGTATATCGGCTGCAGGGCGTCGACATCGACGACAAGCACTTCGAGGTCGTGATCCGGCAGATGATGAAGCGGGTCGAGATCACGGAGCCCGGCGACACCCACTTCCTGGAAGAGCAGAAGGTGGATCGCCAGAAGATGTCGAACGTCAACGACGACCTCTACGACCAATTCGTCGTGACCGACCCGAGCGAGGCGGACGTGGAGATCGGAGAGACCATTGGCCGTCGGCGCCTGCGCGAGCTCAACTCCGAGCTCAAGCGGGCAGACGAGCCGGAGATTGAGGTCCGCGAGGCGCGACCCGCCGTGGGCGAGCCGGTGCTTCTCGGCATCACGAAGGCCTCGCTGGCCACGGACTCGATGATTTCGGCCGCCTCGTTCCAGGAGACCACGAAGGTGCTCACGAACTCGTCCATCCGCGCCCGAACCGACCCCCTGGAGGGCCTCAAGGAGAACGTCGTCGTGGGGCACTCCATCCCGGCCGGCACGGGGCAGCGCGAGTACCGCGACCTCGTGGTGGGCTCGAAGTCCGAGCTCGAAGAGCTGCAGGCCGCAATCGGTGGCGACGGCGAGGCCCCCGCAGGCGATGGCGCCGCCGGCGACGGGGCGCCGAGCGAGGAGGATGTCGAGCAGATCGAGGCCTCCGAGTCCGAGGGCTAATTCGCGTCGTTCCAGAACGGTATTCCACCGCCCCGGCCGCGCCCTGTTGGCGTGCCGGGGCGGTGGTGTTTGGGAATGGGTGCACGGCGTTCCCTACGGAGTAGACTAGTGCTTCGAGGCGGAAGTGAATGGACAGATTCCCATCCACGTTTTTCTCGCCCTTTCCCCCATTCTCCCAAGCACACCGGTCCTGATTCGCGTCCTCAAAGACAACCGAGCTCCAGCGGGCTGACTCGAATCTTACCATGCGGTCGCCCCGGGTTGTGGAGGAGGCGGATGAGCCTTTAGTTTAGGCGTGGCGATCGCCGTAGGGTACTGATCGCGTTCCTCGCCAAATTCAACCTGCTCATGCCCTGGTACAGAAAGCTCCACTGGCAAATTATTATCGGCCTCGTGCTGGGCCTCATCTACGGGGTCGTCGCGGCGTCTGCGGGGTGGGACCAGTTCACCAGCAACTGGGTTGCGCCGTTCGGGACCGTCTTTCTGAACCTGCTTCAGCTCATCGCCGTCCCGCTGATCCTCGCATCGCTGATCGTGGGCGTCGCGTCGCTCGGGGATCTCGAGCAGCTGTCTCGCATCGGGGGAAAAACGCTGGGGATCTACGTCCTCACTACGACCATCGCGCTCGTTATTGGACTGGTCCTGGTGAACACCCTGGAGCCCGGCAATACGGTGCCCCAGGAAGTGCGCACGCAACTGGAGCAGACCTACCAGGGGGACATCGAGGAGAGCATGAAGATGGCCAAGGACGCGGAGGGGCGCGGCCCGTTGCAGCCCCTTGTGGACATGGTGCCCTCGAACTTCTTCAACTCGGCCTCGGACAACGGAAATATGCTCCAGGTCGTCTTCGTCGCCATCTTCTTCGGCATCGGGCTGCTTCTGCTTCCGAACGAGAGCGCGAAGCCGTTGCTGACCTTCTTCGACAGCTTGTTCGAGCTCGTCATCAAGGCCGTGGAGATGATCATGCTCATGGCGCCGGTCGGCGTCTTCGGGCTCCTCGCCGACGCCATCACGTCCATTGCGGCCGGGAGCCCGATGGATCTCGTGAGCCTGCTCGGGGCGCTCGGGCTGTACTGCCTGACGGTGGTGATCGGCCTGGCGATCATGGTCTTCGCGGTCTATCCCGTCTTCATGTCGCTCTTCACCTCCATCTCAATTCCGGACTACTTCCGGGCCATCGCCCCGGCCCAACTGGTGGCGTTCTCCACCTCGTCCAGCGGCGCGACGCTGCCGGTCACCATGGACGTGTCGGAGAAGAATCTCGGGGTGTCGGAGGAAGTCTCCTCGTTCGCCTTGCCCCTGGGGGCCACGATCAACATGGACGGCACGGCCCTCTATCAGTCCGTCTCGGCGGTCTTCATCGCCCAGGTCCTGGGCATTGCCCTCGCCTTCACCCAGCAGCTCAACATCATCCTAATCGCCGTGCTGGCCTCGATTGGAACCGCAGCGGTGCCGAGCGCCGGCATTGTCATGCTCGTCGCCATCCTGGAGTCGATCGGGGTGCCGAGCGCGGGCCTCGCCCTCATCCTCGGCGTCGACCGGCCGCTCGACATGCTCCGCACGACGAACAACGTCACGGGCGACACGATGGTCGCCTCCGTCGTCGCGGCCTCCGAAGGGCAGCTCAACTTCCCCACCGACGGGGTGAGCGTGGCCACCTCCGACGTGCAGGGCGCCCTCCACGAGGAGACCGCTGGGTAGGGCGCACGAAACGATTCGGTCACGTCTGGGCGGGGGCGCGCTCGCCGGGACACCGAGGAGGGGTGTGCCGTTATTGACCGTGCGCAGATCGCACACCGCCCCAGCCATCCATGCCGACCCTCCTCCCGGACCGCATTCAGCCGCTCAACGACCGAGGCGTGCAGGAGAACGCTCAGTACGTCCTGTATTGGATGCAGCAGTCGCAGCGGGCACGTCACAATCCGGCCCTGGAGCGAGCCCTTCAGCACGCGAACGAGGAGGGACTCCCCTTGCTGGTCGTCTTCGGTCTCATGGACGACTACCCGGAGGCCAATCTTCGGCACTACACGTTCATGCTCGAAGGGCTGCAGGACACCCAGCAGCGGCTTCGGGAGCGGGGCATCAAACTGGTCGTGCGGCAGGGTCGCCCCGATGACGTCGCTCTCGACGCTGCCGAGGACGCCGCTGTCCTCGTCACCGACCGCGGGTATCTCCGGCACCAGAAGCGATGGCGGGCCCGCGTGGCCGGCGAGGCGCTGTGTCGGGTGGAGCAGGTGGAGGGCGACGTGGTGGTGCCCGTGGAGACAGTCACGGACAAGGCCGAGTACGCCGCCAGGACCATCCGCCCGAAGATCCACGAGCATCTGGAGCGATGTCTTCAGCTCCCGGACCCGACGCCCGTGGACACGCCGTCGCTCGATTTGGACGTTGAAGCGGGGAGTTCACTCGATGATGTCAAGCAGGTCACCGACCGGCTCGCTCTTGGCCGGAATGTCAGCCCGGTGTCCGCCTTGTACCGAGGAGGGGCCTCCGAGGCGGAGCGGATCGTCGAACGCTTCCTCGCGGAGCACCTGGAGGGGTACGACGAGAACCGCAACCAGATTCACACCAATGCGGTGTCGGAGTCGTACATCGAGGAGCTCGTCGTCCGGCGCGAACTGTCAATGAACCACGTCCACTTCCGCCCGGACACCTACGACGCGTACGAGTGCCTGCCGGAGTGGGCCCGGGAGACGCTGGCCGAGCACGCCGACGACGAGCGCGAGCACGCCTACGGCCGTGCCGAGTTGGAGCAGGGGGAAACCCACGACCCCTACTGGAACGCGGCAATGAAGGAGATGCGCGAGACCGGGTACATGCACAACTACATGCGCATGTACTGGGGCAAGAAGATTCTGGAGTGGTCCCCCACCCCCCGCACGGCCTTCGAGCGCACGCTTCACCTCAACAACACGTACTTCCTCGACGGGCGCGACCCGAACTCGTTTGCCAACGTGGCGTGGATTTTCGGCCTCCACGACCGAGGCTGGAAAGAGCGGCCCGTGTACGGAAAGGTGCGGTACATGAGCCGGGGCGGGCTTGAGCGCAAGGCCGACCCCGACGCCTACGTCGAAAAAGTCGACCGCCTCGCCGCCGAGGCGCAGTCTCCGAAGGACGCTCGACAGTAGCTCTCCCGTTGCTTCATCCGGAGCTTCGGAACGCGACTCGACGAAGCGGAACGACGTTTAGACGGTGGCCTGTCTCGACTCGAACTGGATCCAGGCCGGGTTGAGGCCGCCGATAATCCATCCGTAGATGAGGTGCAGCACGAGGGTGGCCACGATGTACTTCATCGGCGATCCGAGATAGAGCGGGTGGCCGGCG
Source organism: Bacteroidetes bacterium QH_10_64_37 (assembly GCA_003023105.1). The sequence goes on along the minus strand of PXSZ01000005.1, from coordinate 3,369 downwards.
GCGAGCTCGTGGCCGGCGCCGCCGAAGCCAAACGCGCCCCATCCGATAATCGGCGAGTAGACGATCATCATGAAGAGCCACAGGGCGGTCGCGAGGAATAGGCCGCGCCGAACGTTCGTGTCCGCGCCGTACAGAGCCACCAGCACGAGGGACCAGGTGGCGCCGTAGCCGAAGTGCACGAGGAGCGGGAGCGGCCCCACGTTCAGGCCGAGTTGCTCCAGAAAGGCGGCGGACGGGGGCAGGTTGAAGGGGGCGATGCCGGCACCGTGGATGGCAAACATCATGAGCACGAACATGACGAGGCTTCCCAGGGCGCCAATGAGTGCTGACTTGAACCACTTCATGTCAGGGGGACTTCGGACTTGTGAGTGAATACGCAGGATGCGGGGAGGCAGGGTCTTCCTGCTTTGCCTCGCGCCTTTGATTCACACTCCCTCGAAACCGTTACGTGCCGTTCCAGGAGGGCCCTGGGGGCGGCCTGAATTCGGAGGAACACTCCCCAAAAATCTGCGGTTGCAGGCGGCAGTGATGCTTTCCGTCCGAGTTTTCCGTCTCGCGTGTCCGACCGTTTGTCCAGTGCGCCCGAGCCCGCCTCCTCACCCCGTGTCGTATTCAAGTTTGGCGGCACAACGGTTGGGACGCCCGAGCGCTTTCGTACGGTGATTTCGATCCTTGAGGAGGCGGCCGTCTCTGAGCGGATCGTCGTCATCGTCTCGGCCCTCTCACAGGTGTCGCGCCGGCTTTCGAGCGCTGTAGAAACCATTGCGACCCAGACCGACGGCGCAACGCGGGTCGAGGATCTCGTCGACACGCTCCGGACTCGGCACATGGGCCAGGCCGAAGCCGTCCTGAGTCCGGCTCGTCTGGACGACTACGACGCCCTCCTTACCAAACGACTCCGGGCCCTGCGGCGGTGCTTTGTTGAGATCGAGCGGGACGGGTTCACGCCGGCGGTCCGCGATGCAGTCCTGGCAACGGGCGAGCAACTGTCGGTGCCGATGGTGGTCCTGGCGCTCCGCGACGCCGGCCTGGAGGCGTTGCACGGGGACGCCACCCGGCTCGTCGTCACCGACGATGCCTTTGGGGAAGCGAACGTCCGCCGGTCCGCGACCGCCGAGCGGGTCCGCACCTGGTACCGGAACCTGGCCTCGGGGACGGTGCCGGTGGTGGCCGGCTTCATTGGTGCCACTGAAACGGGCACGACCACCACGCTGGGCTTTGAAGGCAGCGACTACTCGGCCTCCCTCTTTGCCCGCATCCTGGGGGCGGGCTGTGTGACTCGCTACACGGACGTGGACGGTCTCTATCCAAACGACCCGGCGGCCCACGACGCCGCCGAGCGGCTCGATTCTCTCTCAATGGAGGAGGCGTTTGCGATGACCGAGTCGGGCGACCTCGGAATGCATCCCAAGACGCTGCGCCCCCTGACGGAGGCCGACATTCCCATGCAGGTACGCTCAATTCTGGAGCCGGAGCGTGCAGGGACCTGTATCTTGCCGGAGGCAACAGAGCCGGAGGCGTTGTGGCGCCCGTCGTGAGCGCGCTCTTGCCACGTTATACCAACTCCGCATGCTCCGTTGGGATAGGGTTCGGTGTGCCGTCCCGCTCGCACCGGAGCGCCTCGCCAAACTGATCGACCCCGTCCCGAATGTCAGCCTCGTTGATGGCAGCGTAGCCCAGCACGAGTCCGTCGCGATCAAGCGACCGGGCGGAATAAAAGGAGAGCGGCGGGGCCACGATGTCGCGGTCTTGGAGGGCTGCCGACACGATCTGATCGTCGAGGTTCCCGTTGAGAAAGACCGTCAGATGAAGGCCCGCCTCGTCGGAGCTGACGTCCACCTGGTCGCCCGCCTGCTCGGTCAAGGCCTCGATGAGAATGGACTGGCGCTCGGCGTAGAGCGTGCGCATCCGGCGCACGTGGCGCTCAAAGTGGCCCTCTTCAAGAAAATCGGTCACGACCATCTGGGGCGCGAGGGGCGGGCAGCGCCCCACGAGCGACTTCGCAGCTGAGAAGGATTCGACCAGCGATTCGGGCACCACGAGGTAGCCGAGCCGCAAGGCCGGGAAAAGCACCTTGCTGAAGGAGCCGACGTAAATCACCCGCCCGGCGTCGTCCAGTCCCTGGAGGGCGGCGATGGGGCGTCCCTCGTACCGATACTCGCTGTCGTAGTCGTCCTCCAGGATCCAGGCGTCCGAGGTTTCGGCCCAGTCCAGCAGCTCCAGGCGTCGGGGCAGGCTCATGGTCATGCCGAGGGGGTACTGGTGCGACGGCGTCACGTACGCGAGGCGCGCGTCGTCCTCCCCGGAGCGGGCCTGGTCGAGGGTGAGGCCCTCGTCGTCGAGGGGAACGGGGACCGTCTGCGCGCCGGCCCAGCGGAAGGCCCCTTGTGCCCGAGGATAGCCAGGGTCTTCGATCCAGGCACGGTCCCCAGGGTCGAGCAACACGTGCGCAGTGAGCGTGATGGCCTGCTGCGTGCCCGAGACGATGATGACCTGCTCGGGCGAGCAGTGCACCCCCCGGGATGCCTGCAGGTACGTCGCGATGGCCTCCCGGAGCGGCGGGTACCCGGTGGACCGCCGATAGCCGAGCATCGAGCCCGGCAGGCTCCGCCACCGCCGACTGGTGAGCCGGCTCCACAGCTCAATCGGAAACGCGTCGAGGGCCGGGAGGCCGGGACGGAACGCACGCGGCTTTTCGTCGGCCCGGAAGGACGACAGCTCAATGTCGGTCAACAGTTCCCCCCGCGCCGAAAGGGGCGAGACCCCGCTCGAGCCGTCGGACCCCTGTTCGGACGGAGCGTTGAGGTGCGACTGGCCCCGCACGTGGAGCAACTCTTCGGGCAGTTCCTGCGCCACGTACGTTCCCGATCCCACGCGACTCTCCAGATACCCCTCCGCGACGAGTTGCTCGTACGCTTCCAGAACGGTATTGCGTGAGATCTCCAGATTGTCGGCGAGCGCCCGCGTAGATGGGAGTCGCATCTCCGGGAGGAGCTTGCTCGAGAGGATGGCCTGCCGAAGGTCCCGGTAAAGCTGGCGATAAAGGGGGACGGCGGCGGCCGAATCGAGCTCTACACACTGCAGAACGAGTGGCGTCGGACGGTCAGACATCGCGGTGGAATGAGGACGCGTGAATTGGTCCCATTGTAAGTCGACGATTGGTGCTTTCATCCGTCGACGGTACTCAATATCGTAATAGCCGAATTGTTCTCGCGTTCTTCGTCTGCGGCTCGCGCAGGGCGGCGGCTCCGACTCGTCTTCACTCAGGATGCCCCAATTCTCTGGATCACGTACGCCGAGGTCAAATTCATCGAGGCCGAGGCTGCCTTTCGGGCCAACAACCCGATCCGGGCGTACGACGCGTACATG
>PXSZ01000069.1 GCA_003023105.1 Bacteroidetes bacterium QH_10_64_37 | reverse complement strand
GGGCCTCCCTGGCGACAGTGCTCCCGCGCTTCAAGCTTCCGGACGCTGTGCACCGGCTCCCCGACGCGGCGGTTCAGGACCGGATGAAAGTGGATCGTGAGCTCTTGGCCCAGCGAGCCCGGGACGGGTAAGCAAAGAGATGAGTGAAGGGCGTGGGTGTAGAGGGCGTGGTGGGTAAAGATCGATGTGCAGGTCGCACCGAAGGCGTCAGGAAATCATCTATTCAGACCGACCAGGTCGGTGTAGGAACGCATGGCGATGCGCCCTACCCGCCGTTCCGCTCCAACCAGACCACGAGCAGATCATCCTCGAATTGGTCGGACGCGCTCCGGGCAAGGGTGCCGTCCAGGAGGGCCTGGATGGAGTCGTCGTGTGCGTACGCCTCCGCGACGAGTTCCCGGACCCCGTCTTCGCCGAGCATGTTGCCCTCGTGAGTGTGCTGCTCCAGGAGCCCGTCTGTGTAGGCCGCGAGGGCGGTGCCCGGATCGAGGTCCAGCCTCACCTCCGAGAACCCCGCGCCTTCCTCCAGACCGAGGATGAGGTCGCTGTGTTCGGCAATCTCGGTACCGGTCGGGGTGATGAGGATGGGGCGGCAGTGGCCGGCGTTCGCGTACGTGACGGTATGAGCGTGCGGGTCCCAGTGCATGAGGAGGAAGGTGGCGAACGTATCCTCCAGCACCTCGTCGTTGAGGAGCATGTCGTTCAACTGAGTCATAAGAGCCGCCGGGGAGGTCGACTCTTCGAGCAGAGTGTGCAGGGTGCTCCGCACGTAGCTTAGAAAGCTAAACGCGTAAAACTTGGCCTGAAGGCCCTTCCCCATCACGTCTCCGATGGTTAGGAAGTACGTGTCTTCGTCCGTCTTCGTCCAGTCGAACAGGTCGCCTCCGCCTTGCTGCCGCGCCTTGCTGTGGAAGCGCAGGTCGTAATGATCAACGGAGGGGACCTGGTTGGGGAGCAGGCGGTTGGAGAAGTCCTGTCCAAGTTCCGCGTTGAGCTGGGTCTGATACATATCGACCCGCTCCAGCAGCCGTTCGACCCGAGACAGCAGGGTTTCCATGTCGAACGGCTTTGTGATATAGTCGTCCACGCCCTTGCGCTGACCCTGCTGCCGAGCCTCGTCATCGGCCCGGGCCGTGAGGAAGATGAACGGAATGATGCGCGTGTTCTTGTCAGTCTCCAGGGCCGACTGCAGCGCAAACCCATCCATCTTCGGCATCATGATGTCCGAGATGATGAGGTTGGGAGGGGTCTCCTCCACCCGATCGAGGGCCTCTTCACCGTTCGTGGCCGTGGACACGTCGTAGTGCTTGCCGAGACGGTACTTCAGGAGCTCCCGAACCGTGCTGTCATCCTCGACGACTAAAATAGTGTGTTCAGCCATGGATCGTGGTCGGCGGGAATAATGAATTCAAAGCGGTAGAGCCCGTCATTCGTCTGCGTGTAGGACAGGTCGTCGGTGCAGGTTTTGATGATGCGAAGTCCCATTCCGCGCTCGGGGAGCGGCTCAAGATGGTCGTCCTCGGTTGGGAAGTGGGCGTCGAGCTCAAATCCCTCCGAATTGTCCGTGACCGAGCAGTAGACGCGGTGCTCCTGTTGGGAGAGCCGGACCTCGACCATGGGGGGATCGTCCCGAAAGTCGGCGTGCTGGTGCAGGTTGGCAATCCATTCGTGAAGGACGAGGGAGGTGCACTGGATCGTTTCGTCGTCGAGGCTCCCATTGAGCCGAGCCGCGGACCACGATTTGGACAGCGACTGCACCTCGTCGATTGCACGGTCGAGGTCCGTGTATGTCTTCGTCAGAGCCTTCATGAAGCGGGTGAGGTCGTCGAAGGGAGGAGGCCACTTACGAGAACGTGGCGACGACGGGACGAGCGGCTACCCAGAGAAGGCCTCCTCCGCCGCTTCCACAGACGGGAACTGACGAAATACTTTGTAAGTGCGAGTGAGCTGAACGACGACCTGGACCGGCTCCGACACGTCGGCGAATGCCACCTTGCCGTCATCCGACGAGACGGCCCGGTACAGGGAAAAGATGGAGCCCAGACCAGTTGAATCGAGGACTTCGGTGTCCGAGAAGTCGAGGATAAATTGACGCACCCCGCTTTCGACGTGCTTCTCGAAGGTCGCTTTAAACTCGTCTGCGTTCCGGAAGTCGAGCGCTTCGCCAACGTGAATGATGACGGTCTCGGAAGGGGCAGTTTCAACATCGAAGCTCATGATGACAGGCGGATCTTCTGGATGAAAGCGTTGAGAAGGAGGTATCTCGCAGGGGGCTGAACGGATGCTTGCGACAGCATACGGTGAAATGGCGGACTGCGCCAGGTGGGGAGGGCCTGGAAGCTCACTGCGCGATTCCCTGCCCGAAAAAAGCAAAATCAGTGCCAGCGTGCGAAGCGGCACAATCATACAAACGTGCGTTGAGACCGTATCAGTAAAATTCGTCACGCGTTCCGGGGTTCGATTGGTTTGAGGAAAAATTGAGGAGTCATGAAGCGCTCGTCTCAAGACTGGTTCTGGATCTCAGGGTCGGTCCTCGTGGCGTCCCTTCTCGGGATGCTGCTTGTGGGCGGGGGATGCGAGCACCGCGTCCGGTCAGGCGGGTCGGACTCTTTGGCGACGGCCGAGGGGGCCACCCCGAAGCACGTGAGCTGGGAGGCCCGGTTTGCGATGACCGAAGGGGGACGCCCCCGGGCGACGATCAAGGCCTCCCGGATGGAGCAGTATCGAACCGCCGACAGCAGCTATTCGGTCTGGCGCTCGATGAACGACACCGCGCGGGTTCGGGTGTATCTGTTTGACCAGGAGGGAGACTCCTCGGCCACCGTGACGGCCGACAGTCTGGTTTTCCAGGACCAGAAGGGCCTTCTCGACGCGTACCAGAATGTGGTCGTGGTCACGGAGGACAACAAGCGACTCGAAACTGAGCATCTGATCTGGAGCCAGGCCGATCGGAATATCCGAACCAAGCGATTCGTGCGGATTCGGACGCCTTCGGAAGTGGTGCAGGGAACCGGTCTGGTGGCGGAGGAGGATCTGGACACGTACCAGCTCGGTCGCTTTTCGGCCGAGGTGGAGGTCGAAGACGAGGGACAATGAGGAATGAGAAGACGTTCCTCTTTATTGAGCCGAACAATTTGCGAAACTGTGAAGCTCCAGCCTGCGACGGATGGTTGGTTGTAGGTATGTAGGTATGGAAGTGCTTGTGCTGAAGGTGCTCCCCACCCAAACGTACACACTTACACATGTCCCGACCACCGGTGGGAAACATACATACCTACAGAACGCAGAACCGTTGAGCTTGCTATCTTTGCCTCAGTAGAACTATGACTGCGTGTGCCAACGACCGGTTTCGGTGTCGGTGGGGTTGGGTCTGCGTCCTGTCGATCCTCGGGCTCGCCCTGATGGGAGGGCTCGCGCCCGACGCGCGCGCTCAAGAGACCGACGATACCTCCCGCGCCGATCCAACGGGGGTGGAGCCCGCCCCCCCTGATTCTCTGGTAGGCGGCGAGTTAACCCCGAGGATCCAGCCCTCCGGCTCAGCCTCGGTCCCCGCCGACACGGACGAGGTGGAGCGGGCGTTCGTGCGCGCGGACTCGCTGAGCACCCTCCAGCGAGGGGGCGAGCGGATTCAGGAGCTGTTCGAAGACGTGTTCGTCCGGCAGGACACCACCCGCGTCCGATCGGAGTACGCCCGGCGATACCTTGAGCGCGACGAGATTCTCTTCCTGAACGAGGTGGTTCTCTACGAAGGTGGGGACACCCTGCGGGCCGACAGTGTGCGGTACAACCGGGCGACGGAAGTGGGTTATGCCCGAGGGCACGTGCGCCTCACGAATGGCGACCTAACAGTGCGAGCCGAGCGGGCGAGGTACTACTCCCCGGACCAGCGCGCGGTCTTTCCCGACAGCGTCGTGCTCGTCGACAGCAACCGGGTGCTTCGGGCCCGATACGGCACCTACTGGTCCGACGAGGAGCGCTCGGAGTTTGGCGGGGGCGTGCGGCTCACCGAGCCCGGCGCGACGCTCCTCTCCGATTCGCTGACGTATTATCGCGACCGGGATCGATCGATTGCTCGAGGGAACGTCTTCGTTGATCGGCGAAGGGGAGAGGGAGAGGACGCCGAAACCGACACGACGCGCCGCACCTATCTTTTTGGCGACTGGGTTGACAACCGGGAGGCCCGGCAGTACAGCCGCGTCGAGGGCAATGCGCTGCTGGTGCGGGTGCGGATGGACTCGACCGGCGCCCCCACCGACACCCTCGTGGTGCAGGCCCGGCGGCTGGAAGCCTTCCGCACCGACGCGCACCGCCGCCTCGTGGCCGTGGGATCGGTTCGCATCTGGCAGCCCGACCTGTCGGCCGTCGCCGACTCGGCGGTCTACGATCGGGTCCTCGCCCCCACGCCCGATAGCGCTGGCGGCCCAACGGTTCCCATCGACACTGCGCGCCCTCCGCCCGACTCGGTTGCGGCCATTGCGAGCAAAACGACCCCGCGTCCGGAGGCGTCGAGGCAGCAGCGTCCAAGAAGCGATTCTGCAAGAAGCGACTCGCTGAACCGAACGACGGAGGAGCAGACGGAGGTGGGCGGCGCACGAGCCCGTTCCGTTCCCGACACGGCCCGTTCCGCCCCCGACACGACGAGCGCCTCTCCCGAGGCGGCGAGGGCCGCACCTCCGGATTCCCTGTCTCGCCGCAGAACGAGTTCCACCCCCGGATGGGTCTCGCAGACGTGGGATACCCCGACCGTGCAATCCGATAGTCTCCTTCCCCTCGAAGAAACCCGGCTGTTTCGGAATCCCGTCACCTGGTTTGAGGACAGTCAAGTGTGGGGCGATTCGATCCGCGTTCGCGCCCGCAATCGAGAGCCCGACACGGTGTTCGTGCGCGGCTCGGCCTTTGCCGCTCAGCGCGACTCAGTGCTGGATCGCATCCAGCAGCTCAAGGCGCACAATATCATCGCCTTCTTCGATGCCGGCTCGCTTCGCCGCATCCGCGCCGAGCCCAACGCGCGGGCCATCCGCTTTTTGGCGGCCGAGAATGACTCGCTGAACGGCGCGGCCCGCACCTCCGGCGACCGCATCGAGCTCCGCTTCAAGGACGGAAGCGTCAAGCGTGTGAGTGTGATTGGGGGGACGCAGACCACGTACTACCGGAAAAACGAGAATATTCCGGACCCTTTTGAACTGGAGGGCTTTCAATGGACGCCGGAGCGTCGCCCCACTCGACGGAAATTGCTCCGAGACGAGCGGGTGCGCCAGCGGCTCGATCTGGACCTCCCCGAACCGTCTCGACCCATCGCCCAGCCCACGCTACGATCCGATTCCGCTCGCACCCTGCCGGTCCCGCCGGACTCGACAGCCCAGGTTCCTCGTCGCAGCCGCCCGCCGGGAACCGTACCGGCGTCCATGCAGCGACAGAGGCGGGCGCCCGGACGCTCAGCGGCCGACTCCCTGCGGCGCGGCAGATCGGTTCCGCCCGATTCGGTGGAGGCATCCGCCCGGCCTGTGCCCCCCGACACGTCTGAGACGACGCACAATTCCAATCCATGAACTCGCCTTCCTCCAACGGATTCCGTGCGGACCGGACTATCCCCGATGAGCCGGCGATCCTCGCGGCCCAGCACCTGACCAAGCGCTACGACAGGCGGGCTGTGGTGGACGACGTGAATCTGGAGGTGGAGCAGGGCGAAATTATCGGCCTCCTCGGCCCCAACGGCGCGGGCAAGACCACCACCTTTCACATGATCGTGGGCATGACCCGTCCGAATGAGGGGAGAATTTATCTGGAGGACGACGACATTACCCGTCTGCCAATGTACAAGCGGGCGCGCCGCGGCATCGGATACCTGGCCCAGGAAACGTCCGTCTTCCGAGAGCTTACTGTGGAGGATAATTTGCACGCCGCCCTCGAATTCCAGTCGATGAGCGACGAGGAGCGGCACGCTCGCGTGGAGTCGCTGATCGACGAGTTTGGCCTGGAGCGGGTGCGCCATTCAAAAGGCTACGAGCTCTCCGGGGGGGAGCGGCGCCGCACCGAAATTGCGCGGGCGCTGTCGACCCGACCCCGCTTTTTTTTGCTCGACGAGCCGTTCGCCGGCGTCGATCCGATCGCCGTTGAGGACATCCAGAGCATCGTGGCGGGCCTCCAGAAGCGCGGCATCGGGGTGTTAATCACAGATCACAATGTGCACGAGACCCTTGCAATCACGGACCGCGCGTACTTACTATATGAAGGGCGGATCTTGAAGCACGGCACCGCAGAAGAGCTCGCGGCCGACCCTGAAGTACGCAAGCGGTACCTGGGAGAGAAGTTTTCACTGGAACGGTACTGATCCCCCCGCGTCCCTGGTAGGTTTTTTGCAGCACGCGTTCCCTGCCTACAGCATTTCCGAAAGCATCGGCAACCGCGTCGATGGCCTGCTGGAGGACGAAATCTTTTTCATTTCTTTTGTGAAATCATTCCACTCGAAGGCGCATGTGCGGAATTGTAGGGTACATCGGGACGAAAGACGCCGAGGACCTTCTGCTGACGGGCCTGAAGCGCCTCGAATATCGCGGGTACGACTCCGCCGGACTCGCGATGGTCAACAGCAGCGGCCTTCACGTCCAAAAACAGGAGGGAAAGGTTGACGACCTCCGAAACAGTATCAACGGCTCGCCCATGGCGGGAACGACCGGCATCGGCCACACGCGATGGGCTACCCACGGGGCCCCGAGCGACGTGAATGCTCATCCGCATACGAGCACGGACGGCTCCTTCGCCCTGGTGCACAACGGGATCATTGAAAACCACGGGGTGATCAAGGAGCAACTCGAAGAAAAGGGATACACGTTCCAGAGCGAGACCGACACGGAGGTGCTCGTCTACCTCATCGAGGAGGTCCAGCGCGAGACCAACCTGTCGCTCCCCGAGGCCGTTCGGCAGGCCCTCACGCAGGTCGTCGGGGCCTACGGCATCGCCGTCGTGTCCCAGGACGACTCCGACCTGCTGATTGCCGCCCGGAACGGAAGTCCACTGATTCTGGGGGTTGGGGACGGGGAGTACTTCGTTGGGTCCGACGCGGCGCCGCTCGTGGAGCACACGCGTCAGGTGGTCTACCTGGAGGACGGGGAGATGGCCACGCTGCGCCGCTCCGGCTACGAGGTGAAGACCATCGAGAACGAGCCCCTGGAGAAGGAGGTCCACGAGCTCGAATGGTCGCTTGGCGAGATCGAGAAGGGCGGCTACGACCACTTCATGCTGAAGGAGATTATGGAGCAACCTGATGCCCTGGAGGACGCCATGCGGGGCCGGGTGCGTCCGGAGGACAACCAGATCCGGCTCGGGGGGCTCCACGATCACTGGGACCAGTTGCGCGACGCCGACCGCATTGTAATTGCGGCGTGCGGCACCTCCTGGCACGCGGGGCTGGTGGGCGAATATCTCATCGAGAGCTTTGCCCGGGTGCCGGTGGAGGTCGAGTACGCGAGCGAGTTCCGGTACCGCAACCCGATTCTGCGGGACGGCGACGTGGTGCTCGTCATCTCTCAAAGCGGCGAGACGGCGGACACCCTCGCGGCGGTGCGGGAAGCCCATAGCCAAGACGTTCCGTGCTTCGGCATCTGCAACGTCGTCGGGTCCACCATCGCCCGGGAGACGGACGCGGGCGTGTACCTCCACGCCGGACCCGAGATCGGCGTTGCCTCCACGAAGGCGTTCACGGCGCAGGTCACCGTGCTGTCGATGATTGCCCTCAAGCTGTCGAAGGGCCGCACGCTCTCGAAGGCCGAGCTGGCCGATGACATTCGCGCCCTGGCCGAGGTGCCCGATCAGGTGCGCCGCGTGCTGGACGCGAGCAACGGCGCCCTCGAATCGATGGCGCGGACCTATCGCTACGCCTCGAACTTCCTGTACCTGGGCCGCGGCTACAACTTCCCGGTGGCGCTGGAAGGAGCCCTCAAGCTCAAAGAAATCTCCTACATCCACGCCGAGGGCTACCCGGCGGCCGAGATGAAACACGGGCCCATCGCGCTCATCGACCGCTCGATGCCGGTCGTCTTCATCGCCATGAAGGACAGCACCTACGACAAGGTGCTCTCCAACATTGAGGAGGTGGCCGCCCGGGAGGGGTCGGTCATCGCAATTACGGACGACAAGGACGAGGAGCTCGACGAGCTTTGCGAGGCCGTCCTGGAGATTCCAAATACCAAGGAATTTCTCTCCCCCCTTCTCACCGCCATCCCGCTCCAGTTGCTGTCCTACCACATTGCCGTGCTGCGCGGCTGCCACGTCGACCAGCCCCGCAACCTCGCCAAGAGCGTGACAGTGGAGTGAGGAAGAACAATCACGAACCTGTGGCCGGGAGCTTTGTTCTATGTACGTCGCTCGTCCTCTCCCCCATAGGACCCCCGGCTGTGTATGATTGAGATGGAGAAGCTGAACAAGGTGAAGCGCCGCTTCGAGGAGGTGGAGAGCCTGATGGCGGACCCGGAGGTGGCCACCAATCCGGATCGCATGCAGGAGCTCGGGCAGGAGCACAGCCGGCTCGAAGAAGTCGTGGAGGCCATTGACCGCTACGAGCGGTTGCTGAGTGAGCAAAGGGAGCTCGAAGAGATGATTCGGGAGGAGAGTGGGGATATGGAGGACCTCGCGCAGGAGGAACTTACCCAGCTCGAAGAGAAGCTTCCGGCCGTCGAGGAGGACCTCAGGCAGAAGCTGATCCCGAAGGACCCGGAGGACGAGAAGAACGCGATCGTGGAGATCCGGGCCGGGGCGGGCGGCGACGAGGCAGCGCTCTTCGCGGGCGATCTGTTTCGCCTCTACACCCAGTACGTGAAGCAGCACAGCTGGACCTACGAGCTCATCGACGCGTCGCCCGGCACGCAGGGCGGCTTCCGCGAGGTCATCTTTTCCGTGAAAGGAGAGGACGTGTTCGGCACGCTCAAGTACGAGGCCGGCGTTCATCGTGTGCAGCGCGTGCCCGAGACCGAGTCGAGCGGCCGCATCCACACCTCCGCCGCCACCGTGGCGGTGCTGCCGGAGGCCGAGGAGGTGGACGTCGACATCAACCCGAGCGACCTCACGATCGAGACGTTCAAGGCCACC
>PXSZ01000068.1 GCA_003023105.1 Bacteroidetes bacterium QH_10_64_37 | reverse complement strand
ACCCAGGGGATGTACTGCCCGCCCCCAAGTGGAATCCCGTAGGTCCAGACCAGATCGTTGAGAAACTGAACGACACTTTCCATAACGTCAGCGTGGTGAGACGACAGAGCAGAGCCAGCGAAGTCCTACAGTCGCGCGTTGGCGCCGGGGAGCGGCGAGCCTGAAGCGGTCCGTCCCAACGGTCGGGCGGTCGCTTCGGCCAACAGTTCGTCCCTCGTTCAGAACGCCGTTGGAATATAGTAGGTGGCATCCATGTGCGCAAACGCCCCCGAGTTTGTCGGCCGTTCCGTACCGACGCCCCCAGGCTACGTCCCCAAGATACCGCTGTGCCTATGGCATGGGACGATCTCCATTCACTCCCGAACGGCCACGAGCCACCCGTACCGAAGCGCTCGAATGCGTTGTGCACCCAAGATGCGAAGAATCGTCCGGGCGAACACGCGGTCCGGCTCCGACGTGTCGAGGAGCATCCGGAGCACGGCCGGGTCGGTACGAAGAGCGTGAAAAAACCGACGGAGGACTGCAGTCCAGGTCCGCCGCACCAGCGCCGTCACGTCGTCCAGTCGCTCAACCGTCAGCCCCGCCTGCGTAGACCACCGATGCAGAACGGTCGCCGTCGGGAGGCCCCAGAGGCGGCCCTCCTCGCAGATGGGATCGAGCAGCCACGTGCGGGCCCACCGGGACGCGTCCGGTGCAGCCATCCACGCGCACTGCACCAGGCGCCCGCCGGGCCGCAGCAGTCGAGCCGCCTCTCGAAAGACCCGCGACGGATCGTGAATGTGAGTGAGGCTCTCGATGCCCACCACGGCGTCGACGCTCTGGTCGGGCAGGTCGTTGGCCAAAAAATCTTGCAGTCGATACCCCGGCGCCGGCCCGTCCACCGGCTGTCGCTGGGCGAAGGCGTGTTGCGCCTCGGACACCGTAAAGCCCGTCACCTCAGCCCCGTACGCCTCCGCCCACAGGCGGGCCGGGGCGCCGTAGCCACAGCCCACGTCGCACACGCGGGTCCCGGGCTCAATTCGCGCGTCGGCGGCGACCCGGTGCACCAGGTGACGCACCGCCTCTTCGGGCGAGAACGCCGAGCGTGTCCACAGGCCGTGGTGCAGGTGCTCGCCCCAGATCTGCCGATAGAAGCGGTCCAGCCGGTCGTAATGCCCAGCCACGGTCGTCGGTCGATCGTCGGAGCATGCACCCACGAGGGAACGGCTCGTTATTCCGAGAAAGATTTGACCCTGCACGCTTGATTGGACGACCTGCCGGCATTTTGTTTCGGATCCCCTCTTTCTCCCAGTTTCGTCGACCGCCGATGGCTCCCTCCTACGATCCCCAAACGCGCCGGGACCGCCTCACGAACCAGTGGGTCGCTTTCGCTCCCTCGCGAAGCGGCCGTCCCCGGTACACGACCCCTGACGAGGAACCTCCCTCCCCCGACGACGACCGCCCGGTGAAGGGGTGCCCGTTTTGCCCCGGCCACGAGGACATGCTCCCGTCCGTGCTGTGGGAGCTGAACGACACCGATCCTCTCCCCTGGCAAACGCGCGTGGTGCCGAACAAGTACGCGGCGCTCGCTCCCGGCCGCGCCCCCTACGACCGGACGCACGGGCTGTACTGCTCGCGGGCCAGCCGGGGACGCCAGGAAGTCATCATCGAAACCCCGCGCCACTACCAGCACCCGGCTCACATGCCGGTGCCCCAGGTCGACGCCGTCCTTCAGACGTACCTGGAGCGGTACCATACCCTTCGGCAGGGGGACGAGGACCTGATTCCGTTCCTCTTTCGCAACCATGGCGCCAGCGCCGGCGCATCCATCGCACACCCGCACAGCCAGCTCATTGCTCCGGACTTCCCACCCCCGCAGATTCAACGTGAGGAGCGCGCGGCCCAGACCCGCTACGAGGAATTGGGACGGTGCCCGTACTGCGCGATGATCGAGGAGGAGCTCGACGCCGAAGCCCGGCTCGTGCGGACGAGCGATGCCTTCGTCGTCTTCGTCCCGTTCGCCGCCGAGATGCCGTACGAGATGTGGATCCTCCCTCGCGAGCACGAGCCGGAGTTCGGTCGCCTTACCGACGACCTGCGCGCGAAGCTTGCCACGACCCTTCACGACGTGCTCGGACGCCTCCGCACACACCTGGTCGACCCCGACTACAATTTCTTCGTCCGCACGGCCCTCGACTACAACACCGACGCGCCCCACCTCCACTGGAGCCTTCGGATTCGCCCTCGCACCACCGTGCGAGCCGGCTACGAGCAGGGCACCGGACAGCGCATCAATCCCTCCCTCCCAGAGCGGGATGCTGCGGTGCTGCGCGACGAGGAGTGAGCGTCGCCTCCTGTTGTGCGCCGACACCGCCCGTAAAAAAGCCCCGGATCCCGAAAGCTTTTGGGACCGAGGCTTCTCTTGGTGGGGGAGCAAGCAAAAGTCAGGGCAGTCGGCCCACCGTCGACGTGATTATACTTTGTAAATCTCGAATGTATGTTTTTCGCAAACGAAAATTATTTCCTTGAGCCTGCTCCTCAGAATGTTCAGAAGGAGGCCCGTTATCCAAGCTTATAAAACTTCTCGTGGGTGATCTGCCCGTCGTCGTTCCAGGTCCGAACGGACGCCTGCTTCTGCTGGACGCGACCGACGCCTTCGAGGGTCATGTCGTTCTCCCATTCGGAGAAGGCCACGTTATTGTCTTCCTCCACGCCGCGGGCCTTCACGTCGGCGGAGTGAAATTCTTCGAGCGAGCCCACGAATTGCTCCTCGTACTCCCGGTTGGCCTCTTTGCCAACGCGCTCCTTCCCATCCTCAACGGGAATGGTTCTGAGGCACGCCTCTTGTGCCTCGCTACGCCTCTCGTAAGAAAACCGGGCTAACTACTCGATGACCTTCGGCACCCGAAAGTATTCATCGTCGGCCTCCGGGGCCGGTTCGAGGGCCTGCGCGCGGTCGATGCGTTCTTCCACGTCGTCCGCTCGAAAGACGTTGGTCACGTCCAGCACGTGCGACATGGGCGGGACGCCGGAGGTGTCGAGCTCATCGAGCTTGTCGACGTAGTCGAGGATCCGGCTGAGC
>PXSZ01000067.1:3100-5836 GCA_003023105.1 Bacteroidetes bacterium QH_10_64_37 | reverse complement strand
CAACGAGTCCTCCATCACGCAGCTGAACGGAAACGACAACGAGGCGACGGTGGAGCAGGGACCGTCGGACGCCCTCCCCGGCCAGGAAAACCTCGCCGTCCTCGTGCAGAACGGCTCTTTCAATCAGACGACGATCCGGCAGCGTGGACAAAACAACATCGCCGGGATTCGGCTCGATGGGGACGACAACGGCATCACGCTGGAGCAGACCGGCTCCAACAACGAGTATCTCCTCGACTTTACCGGCAGTGGCCTGGGGAACATGGGTAGCTCCACGACGCACCAGGTGAGTCAGATTGGAACCAACAACCGGCTCGTGCAGGTGGGCGAGGGCCGCATGCCCTTCAACGTTCGCCAGCGCGGGGACGGGATGCGCATGGTGATTCGGCACGATGGGAATTAGGGAGTCGTGTGGACGTACGGGTGTATGAGAGAAAGATTGCCCACACGCCAAACGCCCACACCCCCAACGCCCATACCCCCCAAACGCAACTCCCGAACGAGATGCGCCTCTCTCTCGCAGCACATGCCCTCGGATTCGGGGTCCTTGGTCTTCTCCTCGTTGCGGCCGCGTCGCGGGGCGAGTCGGCGTCCGCGATGCGCTCGGGATTTCCCCCTGACGACAGCATCGGCGCCCGCCTTCTCGTTGAGCGGCAGGGCGAGATGCTGCGCATCCAGGCCGCCTTCACCAACGATCCCGACAGGAATCGGGACAGGCTCCCCAAGACGGACACGCTCACCTACGCGCTGGACGTGCGGCGCACCGGGGAGGCCGGAACGTCGCAATCCACCCAGTCCGGCCGCTTCGAAACCGCCCCCGGCCGGACCGACACCCTGTCGACCGTGCGGATCAACGTGCAGCCGGGGGACCGGGCCGAGCTGCATCTGACGATCCGCAGGGGCGAGGCCCTGGTCGACGAGGTTCGGCAGCAACGCACCTTCTGACGCGCCCGTCCGCAGGCGCACCCCTTCTCCTCCAGGAACGCACCGTGCTTTCGGGAAAGCACGTAGTACACCCCGACGGCGAGTACGTATCAAAAAAAGCGCGACGCCGATGAGGAACTGCTCACGGGAGACGTGAGCAGGCGGGCACCCCATCAGCGCCGCACGGTCTCTCCACGGCGTGGAGAGGACTGCTTCACTTGAAGGTTCCCACCAGTGTTCCGGTCCCGGCCGCAGGGGCACCGTTCTGGAGCCCTGTCGAGGGATCCGGGGACTACATGCATCTTCGCACCCGCCCGATTTTTCCACCATGCCGAATCACTACGTGCCTTTCGTGTATCGCTCTTCGTGTGTACTGCTTTTTTTCTCCCTGGTGCTCCTCGTCGCGGGATGTGACGAAGAGACGCTCGGGCCCCAGACGCGAGGGACCCTCACAGGCGTCGTCCAGGACGCAGAAACGAACGATCCGATCGCCCAGGCGAACGTGACGACGAGCCCCCCCACCCAGTCGGTCTTGACCGGCGCGGACGGCACGTTTGAAATCGAGGACGTCTCCACCGGCAACTACTCCGTCGAGGCCACGAAGTCCGGCTACGAGTCGGGCGCCGTGCAGGTGAGCGTGCAGGAGCACCAGACGACGAACGTCACCCTTTTGCTGGAGCGGGGCGAGGATTTCGGCTCCGAGAACGACTCCTTGGCTGCCCAGGTCACGAACTGGTTCAACGACCGGGTCAACCGCGACAGCACCGGGGCCGACAGCATCTTCGCCGACGTCGAGTACAGCGCCCGGAACGTGGGGGACGTGCGCATCCAGGCATACGAGGTCTACTTCGAGATCGACACGTCGGAGGGGACCTTCTCCAAAGAGATTAGCGGCGACAGTCTCGACACGGAACAGCGCGACGTTGGAGGTTTCCGCAAGTACATACCGGCGGAGGCACAGGCAGTGCGGGTCGAGGACGTGTACTGGGAAGCCAGTTCGGACTGATTCTTTTCGGTGGGGGCACGGTTTGCATTTCCCATGCACGCACGTCCACACCTCTCCCATGCACGCACGTCCACACCTCCACACTTCCAACGTCTCCACGAATCCGCCGCTCGCCCCCGTCATGAACGATGCGCCCTCCATTGCCGACATCACGACCGCTCTTGAGGCCTGGGCCCCGCCCGGCGCCGCCCAGGACTACGACAACGTGGGCCTGCAGGTGGGCGACGCCGACCGGACCGTGACCTCCGCCGTGCTGGCCCTCGACGCCACGCCCGAGGTGCTGGACGAGGCCGAGGCGCACGACGCCGAGCTCGTCGTGACCCACCATCCCCTCCTCTTCCAGCCGCTCGACGGCGTGACGGCCGACGGGTACGTCTCCACCCTCGCGCTCCAGTTCGCAGAAGCCGGCGTCGGGCTCTACAGCATCCACACGAATCTCGACGCGGCGCCGGGCGGCGTCTCGTTCGCCCTCGCCGATCGGCTGGGCCTGACCGACGTTGGATTTCTCGACGGCTTTGGGGACACGCTCTACAAGCTCGCCGTTTTCGTGCCCGAGGATGCGTTCGACTCCGTGCGGCAGGCCCTCGCCGACGCGGGCGCCGGGCAGATCGGCGACTACGAGGCCTGCGCGTTTGCGACGGAGGGGACCGGCTTCTTCAAACCCGGGGCCGACACCGATCCGCACATCGGCACGGCCGGGGGCGAGGTGGAGTCGGCCGCCGAGCGTAAGCTGGAGGTGGAGGTGGCCCGCTGGAACCTGAGCTCCGTGATGGCGGCCCTGCAGGAGGCCCATCCGTACGAGGAGG
>PXSZ01000067.1:0-3090 GCA_003023105.1 Bacteroidetes bacterium QH_10_64_37 | reverse complement strand
AACGTGCTCGACGCCGAGGGCACCCCCCAGATGGCCCTCATCGACCCCGGCCACTACGAAACGGAAGTCCTCACCGAAGCCCTGCTCCGCGACTGGCTGCGCGACCGCTTCTCCGAGGTCACCTGGCACCGCACCGACACCACGACCAGCCCGATGCGCACGTTTGTGCCGTCCGGGGCCGATGGGAGCGCTCATCCCTAAGCGATCCTGCCAGCGTCAGACTCAAGGGCCGTCATAGACGGAGTCGTATTTCGTGGTGCGTATTTCGTGCTGTGTGAGGAACTGGTGGTGGCGACTGGCAAAGAAGCGATTCCGCAATACGCACCACGCAATACACATCCGAGAACGCCCGCCTTCTCTTTTCCAAGGCATTTGCCCAACGGACGGCTCCTCTCCATTCCCGGTGTTTTTGCACGAAATGGAAGAAGTCTCAACCAGTGGTATGAACCTCCGCCGGGGCTGTAAGTATTTGTTGGTTGTTGCTCATCCACGCTCGAACTGATCCAAACCCGCTAGTCTATGCCGACTGCCAAAAAGAAGAAGACGGACGTGGAAGACCAGCTCCGGGCCCTGGTCCGGCTCCAACATATTGACAACCGGATCGACCAGATTCAGAAGCTCCGGGGCGACCTTCCGGAAGAGATCCGAAGCTTGGAGGACGAGAAGGCCGGCCTCGAGACGCGCCTCGAAAACTACGAGGAAGAGGTGCAGGAGCAAAAGGTGGCCAAGCGGCAGGCCGAGCTCGACATCAAAGAGGCGGAAGGGCTCATTGACAAGTACGAAGAGCAGCAGCTCGAAGTCCGCAACAATCGGGAGTTCGATGCGCTCACGAAGGAGATTGAAGGCCAGGAAGAGCGCATCGCCGAGGCCGAAGACACCATCGAGGAGGCCGAGGAGACCATCGAGTCGAACGAGGCGGCCATCGAGGAGACGCAGGAGCGCCTCGACGAACTCGATACGGTGCTCGACGAGAAGCGCGAAGAGCTCGAAGAGGTGGTCGAAGACACGGAAGACGAGGAAAAAACCCTCGAAGAGCTCCGGGAGGAAGCGGCCGAGAAGGTCGGCAGCCGCTATCTCAACGCCTACTCGAAGCTTCGCGACCGCCTCCGCGACGGGCGGGCCGTCGTGCCGCTCAAACGAGGCGCCGCCGCCGGATTCGCCGTTCCGCCGCAGCGACAGGTCGAAATTCGGAAGCGAAAGTCCGTCGTCGCCTGCGAGCACACCGGTCGCATCATCGTCGACCAGGACCTTTACAACGAAACGGTCGACGAGATGAAACAGAAGCTCGATCTGTAAAAGCGCAGCCGCCTGTTGAGGCCGCTGCGCTTTTTTGCATGCCCCCCGGCACGGCCCAAATTCGGACCCTTCCCCATCCCGCACGGTACAAGACCGTGGTGTGCGGATCGGGCCCTCGCTCCGCCGTCCCGACCCTCGTCGGAGGCGGCGGTGAGGAAAGTCCGAACACCGCAGGGCGCCGTGCTTTCTAACGGGAAGGCGTGCCGTCCCGACTACCGTCGGGGCGGAGCGACGGCACGTGCAATAGAGAGCAGTCCCGCCCCGACTGGCTTGATGCCGACCACTGTCGGGGCAAGGGGTGAAAGGGTGCGGTAAGAGCGCACCGGCGTTCCCGGTGACGGGAGCGGCCAGGCAAACCCCACGGGGTGAAAGGCCAAGCAGCACCGAGTCCCGACGACTGTCGGGAACAAGGTTGCCCGCCGACGGAACGGTGCAGGTAGGCCGCTTGAGACGGCCGGTGACGACCGTCCCAGATAGATGATGGCCTCTCCGCCTCCCGGTCCGGTGCCGGGGGGTGGGCAGACCGAATTCGGCTTACAGGTCCGCACGCTCCGTCCGAACACGAGCGGCAGTTCCCGACGGCCGTCGGGGGCTGCCGCTTTTTTGTTTTTCCCCGCCTCCCCCGACTTCCCGAAACCATATACCGTTAGAGTTCGATGCGGGCCCCGTCCTTCCGATCCGATTCCATGATCGCGTTCACGATTCGGATGTCGGCCAGGCCCTCTTCGCCGGGGGCGATGGGCGCCTTGTTCTGCTTGATGGCGCGGGCATCGTCGTCCATCTGCCGGGCCTGCTGATCGTGGGGATCGGGCGGCAGCCGGGTGCCGTCGCTGGTTTTGCCCTGCACGCCGGAGTAGGACTGGAACGGGCGCAGCCGATAGCTCCCGTCCGTGCACGTCACGTCCAGGTAGTTCGTGGACTTGCCGAAGCTGGTTTCGCCCTTTGCAACGACGCCCTCCGGGAACTCCAGCTCAAATTCGGCAAACTCGGGCACCTCGCTGTACATCTCCTCCCGCTCGGACCACGTGCGGCCCGTTACGGCGATCGGCTCCATGCCGGTGGCGTAGCGGGCCGCGTTGATCGGGTAGACGCCCATGTCGTAGAGGGCTCCACCGCCGAGCTCAGCGTCGCGTCGCCAGTCGTCGGGGTCGGGATGGGCGCCGTCGTAGCCTGCTCCGGTTTCCACCTCCGTCACCGCGCCGTAGGTCTCCTCCTCCGCATAGCGCATGACGGTCCGGTTGTTGGGCTCGTGCTGCAGCCGATAGCCGACGGTTAGCTGCACGCCGTTTTCGTCGGCGGCGTCGATGACCGATTGGCACTCCTCCGCGTCCATCGCCATCGGCTTCTCGCACCAGACGTGCTTCCCGGCCTTCGCAGCCTTGATCGCGTCCCGGGCGTGCACCCCCGGCGGCGTCACGATGTACACCACGTCGATGGCGTCGTTGTTGGCGATGTCGGGGAGGGTCTCGTAGCTGTAGACGTTCGGGTCCGGAATGTCGTATTGCTTCTGCCACCGCGGAATTTTTTCGGGCGAGCCGGTCACGATGCCGCGCAGCTCGCAGTGCTCCGTCTTCTGCAGGCCGGGCGCCAGCTGGCCGGTGGCGTAGCTGCCGAGGCCGCAGAGGGCCACCCCGAGGGACTCGTCGCGGTCGGGAAGGATGACGGAGGGAACACCGACGGTCGACGCGGCGAGGGCCGACCCGGCCTGTTTCAAGAACGTGCGTCGGGACGTGTCTTTGGGCATCATGAGCGGTTGTTTCTAGGGCAAAATACAACTCGATTTACAAACAACTG
>PXSZ01000066.1 GCA_003023105.1 Bacteroidetes bacterium QH_10_64_37 | reverse complement strand
GTAGTAGTCGCGCACCGTGTCGACCCGCGTCTGCTGGAGCATGATCTCCGCGACCCAGATGCGGTACGGATCATCCGTCTTGCGCCAGGGCATTGACCGTTTGTGGGCGTCGTACCAGTCGAGCAAGTCCCGGCGAAAGGCCGTGCGCTGGCGGTCGGTGGGGGAGAGGGGACGTTCGGGAATGGGGGCGTGGGTGTTTGGGAGCGTGGGAGCGTGGGAGAGCCCGTCGGGCTGGGCGACCGACTGGCGCCGCGTCCTCCTATTGCGTGGTGCGTACTGCGTCAGATTGCCACTCGGCCTCGCTCTACGCAATACGCAACACGAAATACGCAGTATCCCTGGTCGTGATGCACTTCTTTTCGTTGAAACGATTCCAGCGGACGAGGGCTCCTGTTCCGGTCAGGATTGAAGCTCGATGCGGAGGACGAGGGTGTCTGCGGGTGCTTCGGGAGCATGGATCCGGAAAAGCGCCTCGTGCATCCCCGGCTCTGCGCCCTGCGGGATCCAGGTGAACGAGCGACCCGCGACGCCGCTCAGGGCCGGCCCCTGGAGGAGGCTGTAGCGCTCCACCGACTGCCCGTGTAGCTCCGCCGGAAGCGTAAGGATGAGCGGCCGTCCCGGCTCGGCGGACGTGCGCAGCGTGTCCGGTGGAGCCGCGAGCGGCAATGCAACCCGCGGAGCGGTGATGGGTTCGAGCGATCCGGGGAACGGTGCGTCTCCGTATCCCATCCCGCCCAAGAGGGCCAGGACGAGAAGGAGACAGGCGGAGCGAGGGACGAGCGTCATCAAACGGAATGACACGATGAGCGGTCACCGACGACATGTCGTATACCCGGCGGTCGGGGCGGTGTTGCTCGTCCTAACGGGGCTCCTGAGTGCCGGAGGGATCCAGGCCACGGTGGCCCAAACCTCTTCGGTCACATCCGGCTCCGAGACGACGGCGGTGCAGTGGCGGCTCCTCCTCAACGGCGAACACGCCGGCTGGCCGGACGCGGTGCCGCGGGCTCCCCTCGACAGCCTGCACGCCGTAGGCCGGCGCATGCTCCGTCACCTTCGTGGAAATGGATACTACTACGCAAGGATCGATTCCGTGACGGTCGACACGAGTGGCGCCCCGGCCTTCGTTCACCTCTACGCCCATCGCGGGCCGCAGGTGCGGATTGGGACGCTGCGCATCGAGGGGGACAGTGCGGTGCCGGCGGACGAACTGCGCGCATTGATGGAGACCGAGGAGGGCGACCCTCTTCGCCCGGCCCGATTGGAGGCCGACATCCAGGTCCTCCTGGACCGGTACGAGGCCGCCGGCCGTCCGCTCGCCCAAATTCGCGTCGCCGAGACGCGCCTCTCTGCCGAAGGAGCGCCGACGCTGCGGGTGACGCTGCGGGTCACGGAGGGGCCTGCGCTGTGGCTCAAGCGCATCGAAGGACCCGACGACGCCCGCACCACGCCGGAACTGCTGGCGCATCTTGCGGGGCTGGAGGTGGGCGAGCCCCTGCGCGACTACGATCCGGAGGTCATCCAGCGCCGGCTCCAGGAGCACGAGCTCTTCCAAAAGGTCGGGATGCCCAAGCTGCGCGTCGCTGCCGACGGCGGGGCCGTGCTGCGGATTCCGGTGGAGGAGGCCGCGCCCGGCGCTTTCGATTTCGTGCTCGGCTACCTCCCGCCGTCCCGGACGCGCGACTCAGGACAGCTCGTGGGCAGCGGCCACCTGCTCCTGAATCACCTGTTTGGCGGCGGGCGGACGGCCGAGTTCACCCTCGACCGACGCCCCGGGCGGACGAGTATCTTTGACGTGTCCTTCTCGGATCCGTACCTGCTCGGCCTTCCGCTGCGGGTGGAGGGCCACTTCCTCGGGGAGCAGCGCGACTCGACGTACGGCGAGCGGGTCTATGAGCTCGAAGGCGGGTACCGGCTGGGCAGCGGCCTGGAGCTCACGGCCACCCTGAGCCGCGAGGTGGTGCGCCCCGGCCCGGCGGGCTCGCAGTTTCTCGACAATCGGCAGCAGATTCCACGTTCCACCACCCTCTTCTACGGGTTGGGCGTGCGCTACCGACGGCTCGATCGGCCTCAGAATCCGCGCCGCGGCCTCTCCGTCGACATTCAGTTCGCCCGGGGCCGCAAGGCGCGTCGCCTCCGTCGCATCACGGCCAACGGCGACACGACGCGCGTCTCCGATGCCTTCCGGCAGGAGCGTCTCCGGGGGCGCCTCCGGGCGTATCTTCCGCTTTTCGACCGGCAGGTGCTTGCCGTGGGGGGCGGCGGCTCGGTACTGCTCAGTCCCGACGGCCGTTGGGACCGAAGCGATCTGTTTCGACTGGGCGGCGCCACCTCGCTCCGGGGCTACGACGAGGATCGGTTTCTGGGAAATGTCGTGGCGCGTGGGCTTGTCGAGTACCGGCTGCAGCTCGACCGCGCCTCGTACGCCCATGCGTTTTTTGACCTCGGGTACGTCGCGCGCCCGGCCCTGACCGCCGCGACGGCCACGGAGGGCTGGCATCCCGGCTACGGACTCGGGGTCCGCCTCCAGACCGCCATCGGGCGCATCTCGGCCACCTACGCTCTCAACCCCAATGTGCAGAGTCCGGCCAACGGGCGCGTGCACCTGGGGCTGTCGGTGGGGCTGTGAGCGAATTTCTTCGGTGGCTTCCCTTGTCTGCTCCATGCTCCATCCGGCCCCCGGTGGGTCGCACGGTCTGCACCGCTGGTGTCTCGGCTTGTGAAGCTGTCCGTTCCGGGCAGCAGTGGTGACCCCTCTGCCGACACGAGGCGTGGACGGCTCCGGGCTTCCCCGACCGTCTCAATACCACCGGGTAGAGTAAGAATTGACACGACTGGGATTGAAATAACTATTGCCCCCTCTCCAGCGCCGCTCAGGCGGGCCGGAGATGATCCGCCCAGATCGGAGAGCTCGGTTGCAAAAACGTCTACGCTAAACACGTACGCGGGTCGTCCCTACTACCGCAGCGGATTGGCATTGCTGAAATGTCTACGATCCGATTTGGATGTCATCAACCGGATTTTACATGCGGCATCGGCATCAACAGTCGTAGTTCACTCAACCACTGACACCATGAAGGCTGCCATGAAACGAATCTCCTTCCTTCCCGCCGCGACCGCACTGCTCCTGGGCGTCTTCGTCGCCAGTCCGGCACTCGCACAGGAGGAGCCCTCTTCGTATCCCGTCGGAAACCCGCTCGGCGTGCCCGCCACGCCGTCCGCCGACGGCAGCTACGAACCGATGTCCTCGAACGTGACCGTCTACGGCGCCATCTACTCCGCGGAGAGTTGCGTGTACGACGCCGAGCGCGACCTCATCGTGGTGCCCAATCGCGGCGTGCCGCAGCGCGTGCGCACCAACGACGCCTTCGTGTCGCTTATCAACCACGACGGGTCGGTGCACACCCCGCGCTGGATTGGCATCCAGGGTCCGTCCGAGCGTGCTGACCTATCGCCGCCCCTCACCCTGAACCATCCGCTGGGGAGCGACATTGCCAACGGCACGCTTTACCTGGCCGATCGCGACGGCGGCACGAGCGCGGACGACTCAAGTGTAGCTGTCATTCGCCAGTTTGACTTGGAAACCGGCGCACCCGCCGGCGAGATTCGCATCGAGGAGTCCCCGTGGATCAACGACATCGAGGTGGCCGACGACGGCACCATATATGTCACGCAGACGGGCGATCTTGGAGAGAATCCCGATCCGGCGACGTGGCGGGTTTGGGAAATTGCGCCGGACGGCTCGGCGTCGGTCTTCGCCGAGGGTGCACCCCTCCGCCAGCCCAACGGAATTGGCCTCGATTCGGAGGGAAACATTGTGGTCGTCAACTACGGCAACGCCGACGTGCTGACGTTCTCCCCGAGCGGGGAGCTGCTGAAGACGGAGACCGCCGCGCAGTCGGGCGGGGACGGGCTCGTAATTATGGAGGACGGGACGAAATACGTGAGCAGCGTCCGACAGGGAGGCATTTCGCACATCCGCTCCGCCGAATCCGCCGAACTCATCGCCCGCAACATCCCGAGTGCCGCCTCGCTGTGTTACGATCCCGAGGCCAATCAGCTCGTGGTCCCGATGAATCCGAACCACGGGCTCGCCTTTGTGCCGCTCGAATAACAGTCGCACTGGGGCGCGTGGGCCTCTCTGAGGGGGATTGTCGGTTGGAAGGCAACTCTCCGTGAGCTTGCGAGTGCTGGATTCTGACCGGGCAACAAGCGCGTTTCTCAGGTGAAGGGCAAGAACTTCGGGCCTTTTTCCCGGGCTCTGATCGAGACGTATTCCGCACAGTCCCCGAGCGCATGGGTGCGCTGGACGATTCTACAGGGACCGTTAACCCGATCCCGGAAGGCAACTCGACGATCCTAACCTGACGCTGGGCAAGCCGGTGGCCCTCCTCGACCGCCGAGACGTACTGAACACAACTTCGACCCGATGTCGGGGGCTTATCCTTGCCCTACTGGTATCTTTTCAAAAACGGTGGTTTGCGAGGCGCTCCCTCCATGGAATTAGTCCCCACTCTCAGCGGCGCGAAATCGGTGGGGACTGGTTCAGGAGTTGTTACGAAAGCGGCTGTCTCAAATCCCAGCGGGTACGTTGGGTATTGAGACGAGAGATTTCCCCTGGTTCACCTCGACCCGTCCGGTTGTTACGGCACGGTTCTTAGGCTTGGCGGACCGTTTGGCCGGGATTTCATTCACCACAAGACCCCGAAAAGCTCTCCAGTCCAGTACCTCCAATGACGACCAATTTCTACGCCCCGCCTTCCGCCATCCGGGCCGGCCGCGTGGTGTTGCCCAAGGACGAGGCGCGGCACGTCCGCACGGTGCTGCGGGGA
>PXSZ01000065.1 GCA_003023105.1 Bacteroidetes bacterium QH_10_64_37 | reverse complement strand
AACTGCTTGTTGGCCGACTGCAATTGGTTCACCATCTGGACGCTGTTCTGGAAGTGCACGTTGTCGTCGTCGTCCCCGTGCACCATGAGCAGGTTCTGGTCGGCACGCAGGCGGTCGGCGTAGGTCTGTGGTGCCCCGTTCTCGTAGCCGTCCTCGTTGCGCTGGGGCGTGGCCATGTAGCGCTCGGTGTAGATGGTGTCGTAGAGCCGCCAGTCGGTGACAGGGGCGACGGAGACGCCCGTGTCGAACGTGGACGCCCCCTCGCCCTTCAGCATGGACAGGAGCGTCATGTACCCGCCGTAGCTCCAGCCCCAGATGCCGATCCGGTCGTCATTCACCCATGCGGAGTCCGCGAGCGCCTGAGCCGCGTGGATCTGGTCGGCGGACTCCGGCTGGCCGAGGCGCTGGTACGGCACGTCCTGAAACGCCTTGCCGCGTCCACCGGTGCCCCGGTTGTCCACGCTGACGACCACCACGTCGTGCTTCCGCGCCAGGTACTGGTGCCAGAGCTGCCGGGTGCGGCCCCACCGGTGCGTCACCGTCTGCGCCCCGGGGCCGCCGTAGACGTACATGAGCACCGGATACTGCCTGGCCGGATCGAAGTCGGTGGGCTTGATGACGTACGCGTTGAGCGGGGTGCCGTCGGCGGCCGGGAAGCTCGTGAAGCGTTTCTGAGGGAGGTCCAGGCTGTCGAGGCGCTGCGCCAGCGTGTCGTTCGCCTGAAGCGTCGTGACGCGGTCGCCGTCAGCCTCATGCAGCGTCCACGTCGGCGGAGTGCTCGCCGCCGAGTGCTGGTCGATGTAGTAGGCCAGGTCCTTCGACAGGTCGATGCTGTGCCAGCCCGGGCGCGACGTGATCTTCTGTGCAGACTGTGCCGTCTCGTGGGGATCCATGGACACCTCCGTTTTGTAGAGGTGCCGTTCGATGGAGGTGTCGCGGGTGGCGGTGACGTAGGCCGTGGAGGCCTCTTCGTCCATCCCGTGGAACTCGGTCACCTCCCAGTTGCCGGCGGTGATGGGGCCGAGGTATGTCCCGTCGTTCCGGTACAGGTGGGCGTGCCGGTACCCGGTCCGCTCGGAGAGGAAGACGAACCGCTCGCCGCCGTCGAGGAAAAAGACCTTGTCATCGTTAATGTCGATGTAGGTGTCCAGCGTCTCCCGGAGCACCTGCTCACTCCCTCCCGTCTTCGGGTCGCCGTAGAGGAGCTCCAGGTCGTTCTGGAGTCGGTTGAGCCGAAACATCCAGACCCGATGCCGACCGTCAATCTTCGGGGTCCAGCCCATGCGGGCCAGGTACTCGTGCGGATCCGAGGCCTCCTCTTTCTCCGTGAGCCCAGGATCCCACGTCTTCGTGTCGAAATAGCGAATGGCCTGCGGCTGCCCCGCTGCCGAGGTGTCGACCTTCGAGAGATTGACGACCCCAATCTTGATGTCACTGTTCTTCTCCCCGGCCTTTGGATACCGAAAGCGCGTGATCTCCGGATAGCGCACGGTGTAGTTCATCAGCGGAAACGACCGGACCTCCGACTCGTCGAGCTTGAAGAACGCGATGTGCCCCCCGTCGGGACTCCACCGCCAGCCGTCGCGCAGCCCAAACTCCTCCTCGTAGACCCAGTCGAAGGTGCCGTTGATGATCTCTCCCTCGCTGCCGTCGGTGGTGAGGGCCGTCTCGGTCCCCGTCTCCAGCTTCACAACATACAGGTCGCGCTGGCGAACGAACGCCACCTTCGTGGCCGACGGGTTGAACTTCGCAAACATCTGGTATCCGCTTTCCCGGTCGGAGATCGGGGTTAGCGTCTGGGCGTCCAGGTCGTAGACGTAGTAGAAGCCCTTCGTATTGGCCCGCCACACCTCCTTCGAGTCCGTGAAGATGAGGACCTTGTTCCCCTCCTCGCTGAACGAGTAGCCCTGAATCGGTACGATCCGGTCGACGTCCTCCGCGTACAGGTTGGTGCCATCGATGACCCGCGTGCGCTCGTCGGTCTTCAGGTTGTAGCGCATCAGATGCGTCGCGTCGGCGGTGTCGGCGGACTCGATGTAGGTGATGATGGGCCCCTGCTCGGCCCACGTTCCGCCCCGGAACGTTTCGGGGCGAAAGGTGGACGAGTCATGAATGCTTTTGAGGGTAAAGGCGGGTCCGTCCTGCGCCTGCGCGAGGCCTGTAGTCCCGGAGAGGACCAGAAGAACGGAGAGAACGGAAACGACACGGCGAACCATCATCGAAAATCGGCTGAGTGCGGAGGAAAACGGGAGCGGGAGAGCGATTGGAAAATACCCGTGGGGTGGCGTTTTTGCAACGGGGACGTCCCCGATCAGGTTGATCCGTGCCCTGTTCGAATGGAAGAACGGCTCTGAAGCCGAGGGAGCATCTTCTCTGGAACCATCGTCCGGAGAGGCGTCTACCAAGGGCTTGCGCACGATCGCCGTTTTACGTAGTGAACCCGTCCTCTCGCCATCGACCGGTCGATCCAGAGCACCGAGAACGCCCCGGTGACTGCCACCGTAGACCTGGCGGCCCTCCGCCACAACGCCCGGGTGCTCCGGGACCGGGCCGACGGTGCCGAGGTGATGGCCGTGATCAAAGCGGACGCCTACGGGCATGGCATCCTCCCCGTTGCTCGCGCGCTGCACAATGAGGGCATCCGGTACTTTGGCGTGGCGCGGCTGGCCGAAGGCATTCACCTCCGAGAGCACGGACACACCGCCCGCATTCTGGTCCTCGGGGCCCCGGCGCCCGCCCAGGTGCCCCGGTATGTGGACCACGACCTCGACCTCACGGTCCCCTCGGCCGACATCGCGGCTGCGGTCGTGCGCCACGCCCGTCCGGACGCAGAGATTCGGGCGCACGTGAAGGTCGACACGGGAATGGGCCGCCTCGGGCTCGCCCCCGACGATGTGCCGGCGGTCGTCTCGCGCCTGGCGGAGACGCCTGGGATCACCCTCGCGGGGCTGTGGACCCACTTTGCGACGGCGGACATGCCCGGAAGCACGTTTGCAAAGACGCAACTCGACCGCTTCCGAACCGTCGTGGACGATCTCGAAGTGGCCGTCGAGCACGTGCACGCGGCCAATACGGGGGCTCTCCTCACGATCGGGGAGCCGGCCCACGACTTTTCGCCGTCCCTCGTGCGGAGCGGCATCGCGCTGTACGGGCTGGCGGCGACCCCGGAGCTGGGTGCTCGGCTCGACCTCCGCCCCGCGATGCAGCTGACGGCCCGCGTGACCCAGCTCAAAACGGTGCCCGCGGGCACGCCCCTCTCGTACGGCGCTCGCTGGACAGCTCCTCGCCGAACCCGCATCGCCACACTGGGGGTGGGCTACGGCGACGGCTACCCGCGCCTCTGCTCGGGCCGCGCCTCCGTGCGCCTCGGGGGCGCCTCGTGCCCGGTGGTGGGCACGATCTGCATGGACATGTGTATGGTGGATCTCGGACCGCCGGACCGAGCCCCGGCCCCCAACGTGGAACTGGGCGACGAGGCGGTCCTCTTCGGGCCGTCGGGTCCCACCGTCTACGACCTGGCCCAGTGGAGCGAGACCATCCCCTACGAGATTTGCTGTGGCGTCTCGCCCCGCGTGCCCCGCCGCTACGTAGGACTCGACGACGGTCCTGCCACCGAATCCCGCCCCACCCGAGCCTCAACATCAGAGGTCTGAATCACATACAAGATTGTTACATTTATGAGCCTGACGATAACGGCATCACTGCATCCCGCCATGTGGCTTTCGCATAGGATTCAAGGTGGCGAGTGAAACGTCTCTCCTATGCTCAATCGAAAGGCAATTCACCTTTTTGCTTTCATTCATCAATCTCCATTTTGCCCAATGCCGATTACTGCTGACCCCAGCGACATTGACATCCTTGTCGTTGACGACGAAAAGGATGTTGTCGAAGTTGTAGGCCATTTCCTTGAGGAAGAAGGGTATACCGTACACACCGCCTTCGACGGGGAAGAGGCCCTCAACAAAGCCTCGGGAAACATGGACCTGATCGTTCTGGACATCATGCTCCCCGGCGTCGACGGCTACGAGGTGTGCAAGGAGCTGCGCTCTCGAGTCGAAACCGAGGAGATCCCGATCGTCTTTCTCAGCGCAAAGACCGAGGAAGAGGACCAGATCGAGGGCCTGATGCTCGGGGGCGACGACTACCTCACCAAACCCGTCTCGCCGCAGGTGCTGGTGGCCCACGTGAAGGCCGTGCTGCGACGCTCCGGCGTCGAGGAAAGCAGCATCCTCGAGGTCGACGGCCTCAAGATTTACGAGGACGAATACCGAGCCGAACTGAACGGCGAGGACCTCGGACTGACGCTGACGGAGTTCGAACTGCTCCGATACCTCGTGCGCCATCCCCGCAAGGCCTTTACCCGGCAGCAACTGCTGGAGACCATCTGGAAGGACGCAATGATGGTCACTGAGCGAACCGTAGATGCCCACATCAAGAACCTGCGCGAGAAGCTGGGCGACTTTGCTCAGCACATCCAGACGGTCCGCGGCGTCGGGTACCGATTCGTTCAGGAGGAAGAGTCGGCCGAAGCGTAACCTCTTCCTCCATTGAGCCCGCGCGCTGATTTGCGCGAGTCGTTCTCCACCTGCGTGGTATGTCTTTTTTTCGGTCGATTTGGGACTCCCTTCTCCCGCGCCGGGCGTCAACTCAGACCTGGATGGTTCTGACGTTTGCCCTGTTCGTCGGGATGGCGGTTGTGGGAGTCGGCCTCTACGTGGTGCTCGTCCTTCGGGGCGAGATGCGAACGGCCATGCAGCAGACGCTCCACGACGAGGCCGACCGCATTGCCGTGCAGGTGGCCCAGGAGCCGGATCCGACCCGGCGGCACCGGATCGTGGAAGATCTCACGGAACTGAGCGACCTCAACATCGCGCTCGTCACGCCCGACACGACGTACCGCCCCACGGCCCAAACGCGCCACTCCCTCCCCGCCGATACCCTGATCGACGTGTCGGCCCTCCGTACCCTGGAGGCGGAAACGACGCGGTTCACCTACGCCGAGGGCGGCGACGGTCAGCCTTATTTCATTGCCACCCTCTACCGCCCGTCTTCGAACCTGATCGTGCAGGTGGGCCAACCCCCACCGCCCCTGTACGACCTCGCGCGGCGGTCCCAGCTCGTGCTCATCCTGGGCATGGTGCTGGCCCTCTTGCTGGCCCTCATCGGCAGCTTCATCGCCGCCTACCAAGTGACGACGCCGCTTACCCGTATCGGCGAGACGGCGCGCCGGGTGGCCGACGGCGAGTTCGCGGACAAAATCCGGGTCGACTCCCGCGCGGCAGAGTTTCAGGACCTCGCCGAGAGCCTCAACCGCGCGTCCGACGCGTTCCGCGAGAAGATTGAAGAGCTGGAACGCATGACGCGGCTGCAGAGCGAGTTCATCGGCAACGTGTCCCACGAGGTCCGCAATCCCATTTTCTCGATCAGCGGCTACCTGGAGGCCCTAGGCACTCCGGGACTCGACAACGAGCAGCAGAAGATGTACGCCGAGAAGGCCCTCACCAACCTGAATCGGCTCCAGACCCTCTTCAACGACCTCATCGACATCGCCCGGCTCGAATACCGAGAGGATCTCATCAACCGGTCGGTGTTCGATCTGAAGGACCTGGTCAACGAGGTCGCCGAGATGCTCCGTCCCAAAGCCGAAGAGAAAGGCCTCGACCTCCAGGCCGACGTGCCGCGCTTCTTCGTCCACGCCGACCGGTCCCGCATCCGCCAGGTGCTGACCAATCTCATCGAGAACGGCATCGCGTACACGGGTAGCGGATCGGTGCGGTGCCGGGTGCAGCGGCGCCTCGACAAGGTCCGCATCGAGATCGTGGACACCGGCCAGGGCATCGACGAAGACCACCTCGACCGCATCTTCGAACGCTTCTACCGCGTCGACCCGGATCGCTCGCGGGAAAGCGGCGGCACCGGGCTTGGGCTCAGCATCGTCAAACAAATCCTCCAGGCCCACGGCGAAGACATCCGCGTTGAGAGCACGAAGGGCCGGGGCACGCGGTTCTGGTTCGAGATTCCCTACGAACCCGAGCCGGAACCGGAAGCCGTAGAGGCGTAACGGCCGTGGAGGCGTAACGTAGGTCGCAACCCACCCCCACCTTGCGCTCTATCGAAGACACAGGGAGGGCAGAGACACGGAGATGCGGAGAGATCATCTTTCGTCGCGTCGCCCATTCTCCGCGTCCTCTGCTCCCTCTCTCCCACGCGCCCGCTCCCATCCTCCCATCATCTTCGCGGAAGAACCTTTTCTGGGGCGGGGAAATTCCATATAATGCAGGAATGAGAGTTTCGGAAGTGCTAGGCTCCGGAAGCGCTTTCGGGCGGAAACACGAAACAAAGAGGCCCTTTCGGAGCCCCGTTCCGCCGACCGGTCCCTCCGCCCCGCGCCAACTTTTTTCGCCGGCTTCGACCAATGGCTGATCCCGAGATGCCAAACACGAACGACGCTGATCTCGACTCGCAGGAAGAGTCCCCGTCCCTCCCCGAGGCGGAGACGCCGGAGTCGGACCCGCCCGACGGGGAGCCGTCCTCGCCTCCCGACGCCGAGAACGCCGTAGAGACGACCGAGGAGGGGATTCCGGCCGAAGAGCTGATGCACGGGGACGGCCACGCCGCCATCCCGCAGATCCCGTCCATCGAGTCGGACGGGTCGATCGAGATCGATGAGCTGACCCCTGCCGACTTCGAGGCCGACGACCTGCGACAGCGCCTCCGCACGATGATGCTCTCGCGGCGGCTCGACGAGAAGATGATGACGCTGCTGAAGCAGGGCAAGGGTCACTTCCACATCGGGTGCGCCGGGCACGAGGCCGTGCAGTCCGCCATTGGCCAGTATTCGCGGCCCGGCGAAGGCCCCGGCCACGACTGGTTCTGCTTCTACTACCGGGACCTGTGCATGGCGCTCTCGCTCGGGATGACGCCTCGGGAGGCGCTGCTCGCCCACCTGGCCAAGGCCGACGACCCCAACTCCGGCGGCCGTCAGATGCCAGAGCACTTTGGGCTGAAGCACTTGAACGTGATGACGACGGCCTCGTCGGTTGGGGCGCAGTTCAATCCGGGGCTCGGCTTTGGCTTCGCCATCCAACAGCGCGGCGAGGACAACTACGCGTACGTCTCGTGCGGCGACGGGGCGACCTCGCAGGGCGACTTCCACGAAGCCCTCAACTGGGCCGCCCGCGAGCAGGCGCCCGCCCTCTTCCTGGTGCAGGACAACAAGTACGCGATCAGCGTGCCCATCGACGAGCAGACGGCCGGGGGCACGCCCTACAAGCTGGCTGCGGGGTACGAGGGGCTCAGCCGCCTGCGCGTGGACGGCACCAACTTCTTCGCCAGCGCCTCCGCCGCGCAGGCCGCCATTCAGCACATCCGCGACGGCAAGGGGCCGGTCTGCCTCGTGGCCGACGTGGTGCGCCTCTTCTCCCACTCCTCCTCGGACGACCACACCAAGTACCGCACGCCCGACGATCTGGAGGCCGACCGCAAGATCGACCCGATTGCTCGTCTGGAGGCGGCCCTGATCGAGGAGGAAATTTTGACCAAGGAGGAGGCCGAAACCATGCAGGAGGAGGTCCACGAGGAGGTGGACGAGGCCGCCGAGTGGGCCAAGCAGCAAGATGATCCCGATCCGGACACGGCCACCGACCACGTCTTCTTCGAGGAGGACCTCGACATCGACTACAACACGGCGGACGACCTCGACGAGGACGCCGAGCCGATGGTGATGGTCGACGCCATCAACCGCACGCTCAAGGAGGAGATGGCGCGCGACGAGTCGATCATCGTCTACGGCGAGGACGTGGCCGGCGACAAGGGCGGCGTCTTTACCGCCACGAAGGAGCTGACCGCCGAGTTTGGTGAGGACCGATGCTTCAACTCGCCTCTGGCCGAGGGCTCGATCATCGGCACGGCAGTGGGCTACGCGGCGAGCGGGTTCACCCCGGTCGTCGAAATCCAGTTTGCCGACTACATCTGGCCGGCGATGCAGCAGCTCCGCAACCAGGTGGCGCCCTTCCGCTACCGCTCCAACGATGCATGGAGCTGCCCGATGGTGATCCGCGTGCCCTGCGGCGGCTACATCCACGGCGGCCTCTGCCACTCGCAGAACATTGAGTCGATTTTCGGCCACACGCCGGGGCTCAAGGTTGCTCTTCCCGCCACCGCCGCCGACGCGAAAGGGCTCTTGGCGACTGCCATCCGCATGGAGGACCCGGTCCTCTTCCTGGAGCACAAGGCCCTCTACCGCGCCGCCTCGGCCCGCACGCCCACGCCGCCGGAGCACTACACGCTGCCGTTCGGCGAGGCGCGCATCGCCCGCGAGGGGTCGGACATGACGATCGTCACCTACGGCATGATGACGCAGACGTCGCTCAACGTGGCGAAGGAGCTGGAGCAGGAGGGCGTGGACGTGGAGGTGGTGGACCTTCGCACGATCGTGCCGCTCGACTCGGAGACGATTCTGGAATCCGTGCAGAAAACGAACCGCGTGCTCGTGGTCTACGAAGATCAGGAGTTCATCGGCTTCGGCGCCGAGATCTGCGCCCAGATCGGCGACGACGCGTTCACGTACCTCGACGCCCCCATCCGCCGCGTCGCCGCTGAATTTACGCCCACCCCCTTCGCCCACTCCCTGGAGCGGGCCGTGCTGCCGGGCGACGAGGACATTTTGGAGGCCGCCCGCGACCTCGCGGCCTTCTAGAGTTTGGAGTGTAGAATGCGAAGTGTGGAATTCAGCCCCCCAATCACTCGCGATTCTCCACTCTCCACGCCAAACACCTCACTCGAAAAACTGTCCGTGGAACCCGAACGGGATGGCGTGCGGCACTGGTGCACGCGCCCGCTCGGTCCACGAATCCGCATCGAGGATAAGCAGAAAAGATTGCTCGGCGTTCGGATCGAGCACCACTGAGAGCAGACATGCACGGGTCCGTCGCAAACTCGGACCGGGCGATCTCGCCCCGGTCGAGGGCCTCTTGGCGGCTCTTGGATTCGACGAGTCGATTCCGGTATTCCACCGCGCCGTCCCCTACGCGGAACGCGTGAAGCATCCCGGGCCCGTCAAACCAGTGGTTGTAGTCCTGCTTCCCCACCTCGAACTGCGCGGGGCCGTTTCGGATGAGCGTGCCCGTCAACCAGTCCGGCAGGGCAC
>PXSZ01000064.1 GCA_003023105.1 Bacteroidetes bacterium QH_10_64_37 | reverse complement strand
GAAGCAACCGGCCCAGTCCTCTATGCGTTCGCAGGGCAAACACAGGAGTGGGCACCCCTGCGTCGCTCTATCGCATCCGCATTAGACTTAACGAGCGGTGCCTGGTTTCATTGCACCGCGTGAATCCAAATTAAATCGCAGCGGAGCGTCATTGCCCTCGCTTCGGCGTGTCTTCCTTCTCCGTTGAGGGACAGCGTTAGACATGAAGATGGCTCCGCTGTTCCACCCCGGCGTATCAAGAACGAGTGGACCCTCTCAACGGCCGGTCGGTGGCCAGTTCACCACGTACATCCCCCAAGTTGCGACCTTTCGCGCTGGCACGCCGTTCGGCCGACGCGGGACGCGGAGAAAGGGCGACGCAAAGACCTCCCTGCGCCTCCGCGTCCCTCCTTTGTCCGTGTCCATTCGAACCCGTGTCCATTCGAAAGAGCACCAATCTGTCGACAGGGCACAACCTGGGTTGCAGAATTCCGGATAGAGGATCGGAAACTGCACGAACCGATTCGTGTTACTCTGCCGACGCGTTGCACAGAAGGGCTTCCCTTGCGCCGGCTATCGGCCTCGCATCCAATTCATCGGTTTTCCCACATGTTTCTGCAGTAATGCGCCTCCGACGCACGTCTAAGGTGGCTTTTGACTGGCTCCGCACCCTCTTCCGAAATCTCTATTTTTGGGGAGGGCTCGGGGGCCTTCTGGTCCTCGGGATCGGAACCTATTTTCTGGTCGATGCCATGATCATGCCCTCCTACACGCGCCACGGAGTGGCCGTTCGCGTGCCCGACGTAGAAAATCGTCCCTTTAAGAAAGCGAAGAAGCTCGCTCGGAATCGAGACTTGACGGTCGAGCGTCAGGTTGGTCGCTACAACCCCAATGTCGCACAAGATGTGGTTGTCGACCAAAATCCTCCCCCAAACGCGGACGTGAAACCGGGACGCCGCGTGTACCTGACGGTCAATGCGGGGGAGGTGCCGATGGTCGACGTTCCCGACCTCAACGGCATCTCGGTTCGGGAGGCCAAAAACCGGGTGTCTGCCCTCGGCCTCAAGGTGGGAACCGTGAACCCGGATTCCATTCCGTCGCCCTACCCGAACACGATTACGCGACAGCAGCCGGAGCCCGGCGACTCCCTCGAGACGGGCGAGACGGTCAACCTGTGGTACAGCACTGGACTGGGCACAGATACCGTTCAGGTACCAAGCGTTGTGGGTCAGACGGTCGAGACGGCTCAAAGTCGCCTGCGCCAGCAAAAGCTCCAGGCCACCGTCGTCGACCCGCGCACCCCGGACTCCCCCCGGGACACCTCGCAGTCGGCGGACACGTCGGCGACAAAGCGCTTCGTTCGGCGTCAGGGCCGGGATGCGGGAACAAAGGTGCGGGCCGGCACGAAAATTCGCCTGTTCACCACGGACGATTCGACGCAGGTGCCCGCGCCGAACTCGACCCGTCAGGACACGATGGCCGTTAATTAGATCCTTGGGACTCAGTCTTCAACGTATCCCCTTCAACGTACACCGCGAACTCCTCGTCGGTCTCCACGACGACCTGCTCCCGGTGCTTGGTCTGAAGGCGGCGCCCGGTACAGTCGGGTTGGATGGGGTACTCGCGGTGCCCCCGGTCGATGAGTACGACGAGTTGGATGCTGCGCGGACGACCGTACTGGAGGACTGCGTCGAGGGCAGCCCGAGCCGTACGCCCCGTAAACACGACGTCGTCGACGAGGACGACATCCCGCTCCGTCACGTCGATGTCGTGCGGTGGGGCCGTAGGGGGATCGAGACCGGACCGATCATCCCGAAAGGGCGTCACGTCGAGATCGTAGGCCTCAATTTTCGTCTTTTCCACGGCGCTGATCTCCTCCGCCACGGCGCGGGCGACCGGGACGCCGCTTCGCTGAATGCCAAAGAGCTCGACCGAGTCGGCCCCTCGGTTTCGTTCGATGATCTCGTAGGCCAGACGTCGGAGCGTGCGCCGGACTCGCTCGGGCGACATGATGCGTGTACGACCCATCTCGGACTGGCTGGGATTTGAAGGAGAGAGCGTGTCAGCAGAGGGGGACAGCGTACTCAATGCAGGGTGCTGTGCGTCGTCGAGAGATCGCCATGGTAGTTCCGGTCGTTGGGCAGCAGCTCGCGCGGGATTCCTCTGGGAAGAGCGTATTCCGCAGCAGAGCAGGTGTTTTCCATCCTCCACATCGGCGCCCCCGGACTGTAAATCGACCGGAAATCCGGAACCGAACTGTGGCCCTTTCCCGTTGCGCAAACATCGAAACGCATGTGCAACGATTGATGCAGCGGGCGAGTCTTTTCGCCCCTCCCCGTCGTTTGCACACTCGCCGCTACGATGACCGTCCCCACAAGCAACCGCCGCGAAGCAATGACGCCGTTTGAGTTCTTGCAGCGCTACGACCGTGAGGAATACAACAGCGATCCTCGACTGGTGCACGGAGAGTTCTTCCCCTCGTCCAAGCTCGGGGTGGAGTCGGGCGATACGGTGGGCGTCGTGCTCCTCAATCTGGGCGGCCCCGACGGCGAGGAGGCCGTGGAGCCGTTCCTGTACAACCTGTTCATGGATCCGGCCATCATCGACTTTTCGGAGGTCGTGTATTTTCAGGCCCGGGGCCGCGTCCGACAGGCATTCGCCAAGACCATCTCGTACTTCCGCTCGAAGTCGGTCGCCGAGGACTACAAGGAAATCAGCGACGACGGGGGCTCGCCGATCAATCCGCTCACGCGCGACCAAGCCGCCAAGCTGGAGCAGCGTCTCAACGAGCAGTACGCCGCGGAGACGGGCGCCGCGTTCAAGACCTACATGGCGATGCGGTACTGGGAGCCCTTCAGCGAGGACGCTGCGGCGCAGATGCAGGCAGACGGCGTGGACAAGGTGGTCCTGCTTCCCCTCTACCCGCAGTACTCGAAGACCACGACGGGCGCATCGCTCGTCTACTGGCACGAGCTGGAAAAGGCGGGCGAGATTCCGGCCTGGCCCACCACCTCCGTCTTCGAATACGCCACGTATCCGAAATACATCGAGGCACTGAGCGAACGAATCGACGAGGGGCTGGCCCGCTTCCCCGACGACGTGCGCGAGGACGTGCACTTCCTCTTCAGCGCGCACGGCACACCGCTCACGGAGATGACCGAGCGGCAGGACCCGTACTGCTGCCTCGTCCACTCCACAGTGCAACACCTGATGGAGCACCGCGGGTTCGACCACGCGTTCAGCACGGCCTTCCAGAGCAAGGTGGGACCGTCGGAGTGGCTCACGCCCGCGACGGACGAGACGGTGGAGCACCTCGCCGAGGAGGGCGAGGACGTGCTCGTCATTCCGGTGGCGTTCGTGACCGACCACATCGAGACGAGCTATGAGCTGGCCATCGAGATTCCGGAGGAGCTGGAGGAGGAGGACGCCCCAATTCCGGAGCACTACGAGGTGATGCCCGGGCTCAACAGCCACCCCAAGTTCATCGAGACGCTGGCCGACATGACAGCCGCGCAGCTCCAGCTGCCGAACGTGCAGACGCCGACGCCGGGCAGCGAGCGGCCCTGCTACCAGATCAAGGACCGCGACATCCGATGCCATCAGTGCCAGAACGTGGCCGAAGCGACGAACTGGGAGGAATCCGAATCGGAAGAGGCCCGCGAGCTGGCGACGGCGTAGGGTTCCCGGAGTGGGTGCGTGGGAGGGAAAGAGCGTAGGGGCGTGGGAGAATGGGGTCTGTTCTCGCTTCCAGACGGAAGCCTCGTCTACTCGACCGATAGATTTTCCAGCGACGGGAGGGCCTCGTGAGTCGGCCATTTCTCTGCGGACGGCGTGAGGTGGAAAGAGGCCGTGAGTGCGCAGTGGTCGGACGGAGGATTGGGGACTCCGCACCACCGCTGTGTGTCCGTAGGGTCGAAGAAGCGCGGGGGGTAGAAGATGTAGTCGATGCGACGGGTCGGCGCGTTGGCGGGATAGGTGGCGTGCGCCGTGTCCTCCGGAGCGGCCGCGACCGCAGGGCGCAGGTTCGTGCCGTCCAGCAAGAGCCGCATCGTCTCGTCCTGCGACGCGGAATTGGTGCGGGAGAGACGGCTGTTGAAGTCGCCGAGCAGGAGCGTCGGGATGCCCTCGGTAGACAGGCGGCGGTAGAGGTCGTTCACGATACGGGCCTGTTCCTCGCGCATTTCTGTGTCGAAAGACTCCAGGTGCGCGTTGATGACGCCGAGCACGCGGCCCCCAACGTTGAGCAGCACGATTTGGGCGAGGCGATCGAGGTAGAACGCATCCCGAAAAAACAGTTGCGGCGGGCGAGGGAGCACGTTTCGGACGTGCCGCCGAATGGGAAAGCGGCTGAAGACGGCCTGTCCGGAGAGGGTGCGCCCGAAATTGACGGCGGGGCGACCGTAGGGGAACGGTAGGTAGCGCTCGTCCCAGTTCACGGCCTGCGCCGCAGCAGGGGAGCCGAGTCGGGTGGCGAGGGTGTCGAGCTGATGGACGTGCGCCACGCGCGCGCCACCGAAGTCGATCTCCTGGAGCCCAGCGATATCGGGGTCGACTCTCCGAAAGAAGCGGACGACCTGGTCCATGTTCGCGTAGAAGAGACTATCGGGCCGCACCACGGGCTCGTTGTTTGTCATGCCCGACAGGTAGCCGATGTTGTAGGTCGTCACCGTGAGCGTGTCCGGCGCCGTCGTGCCGGGCGCGGGGGCGTACGTGCGGATCTGCGCGAGGTCCTCGTCCGGCAGACGGCCCGAGCTCGCCCAGAAAAAGAAGCCGACGAGCCCCAGGAGAAGGACGCCAATAAATCCGCCAAGAACCTGAAGGGTGCGCTTCACGGGTCACTTACGAATCGATGCGGGCCGAATGGGGGAGAAGGAAACCCGTCTCGCCTCCGACCTCTCCCTCTTCCATACCCGAATCCCGTTACCGGATTCGGTACTACCATGCCGTTTCGAAGGGGCGCGAGTAGTCCCGAGGAGACGGCAGCACGGCAATGCGCACCCGTCGGTTGCGGCGTCGCCCCTGCGCCGTCTCGTTCGAGGCCACCGGGTCCGTGGCCCCGTAACCGACGGCAACGAACTGGGCGGGGGCGAGGTCGCTATTCTCAATCAGATGGCGGACGACGGTGGTGGCCCGGGCTGCCGAGAGCTCCCAGTTCGACGCAAATCGCTTCTGAAGCTCGTCGCTCAGGGGCGTGTTGCTGGTATGTCCCTCCACCCGAATCGTGCGAGTGGGATAGGTCGACTGGAGATGATCGATAACGGCCTGAAGCCGTTTCGCCCCCTCCGACGTCAGCGTGGCCGTGCCGAGCTCAAACAGCGCGTCGGCCGACAGGACGAGCACCGTTTGCCCCCCGTCCCGCAGCGTCCGCACCTCGTAGATGAGGCGGTTCAGCTGATCGTTCAGGACGCGCAGGTCGCGGTAGTATTGCCCCGTCTGCACGTCGCTGCGGCGCTCCAGGGAGTCTTCGACCTCACGAAGCCGGGCGCGCAGGGCGTCGTTTTCGGCCCGCAGCGAGTCCAGATGCGACGGCGGAGAATTCCCGAGTTGCACCGAGGCACACCCGGCCGAGACGACGAGGGTGAGGACGAAGCCAAGGAGAAGAGCGAGGCGGCGCATCGGACAGCGGAGCGGCAGTCGAAACGAGGCAGAACCGGGAGCAAGCTACGAACCGGACACGGTCGTCTGTTTTTCTTCGGCCGACGGGCTCCAGAACAGGAGCGCGACCACGGCCCCAAATCCGACCAGCGCCAGCACCACGACCGGCAGCACCGGCTCCCCGACCTCGGGCCATCGAAGGGCGCGATGCGGCCCCGTGTAGGGCCAAAGGGCGCGGAGCGCACCCGCAATGAGCCCCACGAGTGCCGCCATCGTCGCGTCGTGGCGATGGGTCAGCAGCAGGTCGAGGAGCGTGGCGAACAGGCTGAGTCCCACGGCGGCCCCTGCGCAAAACGTGAGCACGTATCCCCATTCGAGACCGTTGAGCGCCTCCAGGGTGGGCGTGTAGATGCCCAGCGCCTCCAGCAGAAACGCCCCGCTCACGCCGGGCAGAATCATAGCGCAGATGGCCACCGCTGCAGAGAAAAATACGCGCAGCAGGCCCGGATCGGACACGGCGAGAGCCGGAAGGCCCGTCAGCAGGAAGGCCCCCACGGCACAGGCGAGCCCGATCCCAATCCGCAGCCCCGTCACGCGCTCGATGCGGCGAGCCGGAATGAGAAGCGACGCGGCCACGAGCCCGAAGAAGAGCCCACGCATGGATTCCGGATAGGCGTCCATGAGGGGCGGAATCACTTTCGCCCCCACCAGGAGGGCCCCAGCGATGCCGCCCAGGAGAGGCACGATGAGGCCCCACGGCACTGCGGTCCAGTGCCGCCGAGCGGCCTCAACGTCGAGGCGCAGCAGCGCCAACCCGAACGACACGGCCGAGCTGAGGGCGTGCACGAGCCGCTCGTAGATGCCCACGATGAGGGCCATGGTGCCCCCGCTCACGCCGGGAATCACGTCGGCGCCCCCCATCAGCACGCCGTACAGCACGTAGCGAACGAGGGCGAGCGGCGTGGAGGGCATATGCCAAGTGCGTGAACGCGTGCGCAAAGGAGTGTGTGCGTTTCGCCCCTCGGCTGCCTTTATCCCATCGCGTACCGAGGAGGTGCATGTGGGCGTGGGCGCGTTTCAGTTTAAAGAAAACCCACGTCCGACGGCGTTACTGAGACGTGAGGAGGTTCTCAACGTAGAGGCGTCCCCGGGACGCCTACGTATCACCTGAGAGCGCCGGGCCCTACACGTCGAGATCGAGGAGCTGCCGGACGCGGTCGTTGTTGTAGAGGGTGGGATAGGCCTGCCGAAACTCGTCTTTCTTGGCAGGGTCGAGCCGGAAGGCCGTCTTGAGGGCGCGAATGCTTTCGTCGGCCCGGCCGAGGGCCAGCAGGGCTTTGGCCTGTCGGAAGTACGTGCCGGCACTTTCCGGGGCGAGCTCCAGGGCCTGCCGGTACGCGTCGAGCGCCTCCTTGGGCTGCTGCTTCTCCAGGAGCGTCTCAGCGTAGCCCGTCCAGGCGTGCTCGTTCGATTCGTCGAGCCGCACGGCGTGCCGGTACGCCTCCAGCGCCTCGTCGAGCTTTCCGGCCTTGTACGCACAGTCGGCCCGCGCCGTCCAGAACTTGGGCACGTTCGACTTCAGATCCACGGCGTAGCGGAAGCATTCGAGCGCCTCCTCGAATTTTTCTTCCGCGTCGAAGCAGCAGCCGAGGCCGTACCAGGCCTCCGGATAGCTCGACTCCAGATCGAGCGTCTTCTCGTAGTACGTGCGAGCCGCGTCGAGGTCGCCCTGCTCCTCGTACGCGAGCGCAAGGTTGTAGTAGGTCGCGGCGTCCGGGCCTTCGAGCTCCAGCACTCGCTCGTAGCTCTCGATGGCCGCGTCCAGATCCCCCAGGTTGGCCTGCGCGTTGCCCCGGTTGTAGTAGGCCGACGCAAACTCCTCCTGGATCGCGAGCGCCATGTCGTAGCTCTCCACCGCCTCCTCAAAGCGGCCCAGGCGGTTGAGCACGATGCCCCGGTTGTACCAGGCATCCTGCGAGTACGGGTCGACATCGAGGTGATGGTCGTACGCCTCCACGCTCTTCTCATTCTCGCCGAGCCGGTCGTAGCAGTAGCCCAGTTCGTACCACACCTCCGGGTGCTCCGGATACACCTCGGTGCACCGCTCGAAGGCCTCCACTGCCTCCTCCAGCTGCTCGTCGCGCTCCAGGGTCACCCCCAGGTTGAACAGGGCTTCTCCGTGGAGGGGATTGATCGAGAGCGCCTCGTGATACGCGTCGAGCGCCTCGTCCACCCGACCCAGACTGTCAAGCGTGATCCCGAGGTTGATCAGCGTCTCGGTGTCAGCGGGGTTGATGTCCAGGGCCTGATCGTAGGCCTCCAGAGCTTCTTCCGGACGGCCCAGGTTGTTTAGCAGAATGCCGCGACGCATCCAGGCGTCGGACGTGTAGGGATGCAGCTCGATGAGATGATCGATAACCCCGAGGGCCTTTTCCATCTCCCCCTCCTCGAAGTAGAACGACG
Organism: Bacteroidetes bacterium QH_10_64_37; assembly: GCA_003023105.1. The sequence goes on along the minus strand of PXSZ01000064.1, from coordinate 5,674 downwards.
CAATCTCCTCGAGGTCGCCGGAATCGAAATACCCGGATGGATTCTCTTCATATTCAGCCACGAGGTCTTCGAGGGGATCCTCGTGCGCCGAGTCCTCAAAGTCATCGAAGCCAAAATCGAACGTGTTCATACCGCGCCAGTACGTGATTTGTTAGAACACAGAGTCGTCACCGGGTCACTCCCCTGAAGGCCCCGGCGGACGTGCTCGTTCCTAAGTATAATGCCTCCACGGAAGAACTTGCAAAAATGACGCCTGTGGGACGTTCAGTCCGCACCGGAAGGGACCTCTCTTCCGGGCACCGGACCGAATCGGCCGGGCGATACCATGCTACTTCTTACCTTCGAAGGCATTGACGGGAGCGGAAAGAGCACACAGGCCCGGCTTCTCGACGAGCATCTGCGGAAGAACGGGCACGAGACCCTCCTCGTCCGCGAGCCCGGCGGCACCGAGCTGTCCGAACAGATCCGCTCTATCCTGCTGAAGCCGGATCTAAACGTCCATCCGATGGCAGAGTTGCTTCTGTTTTCGGCCGCGCGCACGCAACTCGTGGCCGAGCGCATCCGGCCGGCGCTGGAGGCCGGTCGGATTGTCATTTGCGACCGGTTCTACGACTCGACCACCGCATATCAGGGAGCGGGCCGCGGCGTATCCCGACAACTGTCGGGAAAGTGGCTCCAATCGTTCCACCGCCGGGTCACCGACGGCCTCGTGCCCGACCGGACCTACCTCGTGGCGCTCGACCCCGAAACGGCCCGGATCCGTCGCACCGAGGACGAAACGGACGACGATCGCATGGAGGCGGAGGACGAGGATTTTTATCACCAGGTTGCAGCGGCCTATGACACGCTCGCCGACGAACACCCCAATCGCATCCGGCGGCTCGATGGACACCGCTCCATCGACACCTTGCACGCCGCGATCCGGGCCGACGTCGAAGCACTGCTGAGCGAGGAGCCCGGAACCCCCTTTGCCGACACCGGTTCGTCCGACTCGTAAGCAGGTCCTGCCGTTTCAGGGACGTGCCTGCTCGCCGCATCCCCCTAACCGTCCCTCGTGCTGTCGAACTTACGCCTGCCAGGCATGTCGACCCTCCCGCAACAGAAAATTGACGAGGTCCGCTCCATCTTCCAGGCGTTCCTCAAGAAGCGTAACAAGCGGCAGACGCCCGAGCGCTTCGCCGTTTTGGAGGAGATTTACCGGACGGACGACCACATCGACGCCGACGAGCTGTACGTCCGCCGGGAAAAATCAGGCCAAGTACGAGCGGGCCTACAGCTACTGGCAGCACGACCACCTCATCTGCATGGACTGCAACGAGCTGTTCGAGTTCTGCGACCCCCGGCTGCAGAGCATTCAGGAGATGGTGGCCGACATCTACGAGTTCGAGATCAAACACCACTCGCTGAACATGTACGGCCACTGCATTCGGGAGGATTGTCCCAACCGGGAAGAAGCGGAAGAGCCCGAAAAGAGCCCCGCTTGATCCCACCGGCCTTGAAGCTGCAGAGGCTTCTGGAGACACGAGTCTCGCCGATCCCTGCGATTCCGCAGCATACCGAAAACGCGGAGCCCACACTCACTTTTCGAACGTGCCGATAGTTGATCGATGAGTCCCATAGAGATTGCGTTGCGGCTGGTCGGCGGCGTCTTTCTCGTCGCAGGCAACGCCTTCTTCGTCGTTACGGAGTTTGCCGTCACTCGCTTGCCGCAGCTGGATCCGGACGACGACCCCCCGGGGATGGACACGGCTCGTCGCATCACGGATCAGTTGGAAATCTATCTCACGGGGTGTCAGCTCGGCATTACGTCAACCAGCATCGTCTTGGGGGTCGTTGCCGAGCCCGCGGTTACCTACCTGCTTACGCCGTTGTTCGCCCTCGTGGGAATCTCCGGCGCGCCTGCCCACTCGATCTCGGTGGTCGTGGGGCTCGTAATCATTAACTTGATCCACAAAATTTGGGGTGAGCAAGTCCCGACGTACCTCGGCGTAGAACGGCCTCGACAGATTGCCCAGCGAACGGCACGGGCACTGGAGGTCTGGACGACCGTCGTGTATCCCTTAATCATGTTGGGCGACGGATTGGCGAAATGGACGCTCGGGTTGTTCGGGGTGGAAATGGAGCGGTCCTGGACGGAAGGAGAAGAGGGCGAGGAGGAAGAATTTCTCGTCGGCCCCGGTGCGGTCCGGCGGGAGATTGGCAATGTGCTCAGTCGGGCGAATCTTTCCCGCGAGCGCAGCTACGAAATTATGCGCGCCGTCGAAATTGAGAACATTCCGGTGCGCCGGATCACGGTCCCTCGCTCCGAGATGGTTGCCCTGCGCGCCACCGACGAGCTCTCCGAGTCTCTGCAACGAATGCGGGCGCATCCGTACGATCGATATCCGCTCTTCGGAGACGACAAAACCGGCATCGTGGGCATCCTCTACATGACGAACGTGTTCCGCCACCTGCCGGAGCTGGAGCGGGGCGAGGCGCAACTCGCTGACATTGCTGAACCCGCGGTGTGGGTGGACCCGGACCTGCCCATCAGCGACCTCATCGATCGCTTTCAGTCGGAAAAGCAGGAGCTCGCGATTGTCCGGGACGATCGCATTCACGGCCTCGTGACGGCCACCGACGCCTTCGAAGCCATCACAGGCGAGCTCGAAGACCCCGAGGATGTGGACCGCCGAGAGGCGGCGAACCAGACGGCGACTTCGAGTGCGCAACCTGCCTCGACGACAGGCCGACCAGGGGAGGAGTAACCCTCCTCCCTGGTGAGCCCGTCTTGTTTAGCAGGAACGCCTTTCTTCGGCGCGCTCGAACGTAAAGTGTTCATCCTGTGCCTTGACCGTCGCTAAGTCGTAGGGCGACGTCTGGGCCTGTATCACCCGACAATCGTCCCCCGGCGCCGTCTCGGTGTACTCAGCTCGCATCTCTTCCCCGTCCTCGCCGGCCATTACCTGGTTAATTTCCTTCCGCGATCTGGAAGCGAGGACGCACCGGGCGAGGGTATGAAATTTGTCTGCCGTGCCCATGTGCACCCTGAGGATTTTTCAGACTCGTTTCCCACCTGGGAGATGAGGCCCTCGAACGGTTCCGACACAGCACGTCGCAGGGATAGAATTGGAGGGCGTCATCGGCCCTTCTCCCTGGCCCGTTGGAACACGTTTTGTGCCTTTTCGAGTTCTGAGCCTGCCGCCAAAATGCGCCCGAGTCTTCCTCAAGCCGCTTCGTTTCGCAGATTTTATGGAGCATATTTTCGCAGAGCATGTTCTGGCGCTGAACGCGGGACCTCTTTTGAGCGTCGGATACTTATCCGCCTTTGCCCTCGCAGCACTCGTGTGTGTCGGCGCGGCCTGGCGGGCCCGCTCGGTGCCTGATCCCGATACCCGTCACGGACTGGTGGCTCTTTTTCTGACGAGCGGGGCATGGTCTACGGCTTACGTTGGGTTTCTTCTGGTAAGCTCCGCGGCCGCAAAGAGCTTTTTCTACCAGGCCAGCCTGATTGTCGGCTTTTCGGCCGTCTGGGCCTGGCTCTGGTTCTGTTCCGCCTATACCGGGCGCACGCTCCACCGCACTGGGTCGGCCCAACGGCTTGCGGCGGTGGTGTTTTCTACGGTCGTTCTTCTGAAGCTAACCAACCCGCTACACGGTATCTACTACAGCCTTGAGCCAAGCGGAGGGGCGTTCGGACTGTTGGTGCGCCATGGGATCCTGTACTGGGTGGTGATGGCAGTGTCCTACGCCCTGTCGGGGGCCGGGTACCTGATGCTGTTTGAGCGGTTTGTCAAGACGGACCTGCGGGCCGGCCCGCTGGCTTTGCTGACGGGCCTGACGGCTACGCCCGCCATAATGAACATAGTCGGACACGCAAGTCCGGTTCTCCGAGATATCACCCACGAGCCGCTCGGCGTGGCGGTCTTTGCAGTCGGGGTGCTGATCGTCTACGAGACGCAGTTCAGCAAGGTGCGGGCAGCCGGGGACTTGAGCAACCCGAATCTGACGATCGGGCCAAGCGGAAGGATTCGGGACTTCGGAGGCGGAGCAGCCGAGGCGATTCCCGGGCTCGATGAAGACATGGTTGGGAGCCCGCTCAGAAAGGCAGCCCCAGGTTTTGCGAAGGCCCTCCAGGACGAAACGCCGGTCTGGACTGTGACCCCTGAATCAGAAACTTCCGAAGCAGAAGCCTCTGAAACGGGCACTCTGGAGACAGAAACCCGCGGGGAATCCCCGCGGCACTACCAAATCCTGGAGATGGGCCTCGGAGGGGCCGCCGAGGGGCAGATCATCGTCCTGTCGGACATCACCGAGCAGAGGAATCGAGAGGAGGCCCTGCGGGCGGCGAAAGAAGAGGCCGAGGAGGCGGCTCGCCTCAAGTCGGCGATGCTTGCGAACATGAGCCACGAGATCCGCACGCCGCTGACCTCCATTATCGGGTTTGCCGAGGCGATTTGGGAAAGTGACGAGGCGGCCAGCCGCTTCGCTCGCCTCATCGAGAAAAGCGGGAAGCGCCTACTGAAGACGCTCGACGGGGTGCTCAACCTCTCGAAGCTGGAGGCCGGTCAGATGGAGTTCGACGAAGAGACGGTCAGCCTGAAGGAGGAGGCCGAGACGTTGGCCGAAGAGCTACTTCCACAGGCCGAGGAGGCCGGGATTGACTGCCGGGTTGAGGCAAACGGCCGGCCGGCCTGTGCCCGAGCGGACAAGAGAGGCGTCCAGATCGCGCTTCGGAACCTGATGTCCAATGCGATTAAGTACACCGAGGAAGGGGAGGTGGTGGTTCGGGCCTACCAGGACGAAGAGACGGCGGTGCTGGAGGTCGAGGATACCGGGATCGGGATGGATCCGGAACGGGCCGAAGACCTGTTCGACCCGTTCCGGCAAGCCTCCGAGGGGCTCAGCCGGGAGTATGAGGGCACCGGGGTGGGGCTGGCGGTGACGAAGGAAGCCGTCGATCAGATGGGCGGCTCCATTGAGGTGGAGACGGAGAAGGACGAGGGCACCTGTTTTACCGTGCGGTTCCCCCGGGCCGAAGAGGCCTCCGGGGGGATCGAGTCCGCCGGGAGTCAGGAAAACTGAGACCCTGATCGGGGAAATGAGCGCCTGCATGCTCCCCTGCGAGGACTCAAGAGTGATGGGGGACATCCGGAATAGAATTTGCTCCTTTAGCGCGTAGCGAAGGGCTGGGCCTCGATCCCTGAGAGAAGGGCACAGACGGTCGAGAGGAGATTCGGGAGTCCCCAACCCCGCTCGTGAAGTCCGCGCCCAGTCGAGTGCCCCTTGGTTGCTTTCATTTCTTTGGATCATTTTCATTTCGATGACTCTTCTGCACGGTTCCTATCTCGCAGCCTTCGGGGCTGCGGCCCTTGCCTGCCTGGCCGGGGCCTGGCACGCCCGCCGGCTGTCGGACCCGGATACGCGTCGCGGGCTGCAGGCGCTCTTGCTCACCAGTGCAGGGTGGGCCGGTGCGTACGTCGGGTACCTCTGGGCTCCGATCCCACTGGTGCAAGCCGGGTTTTACCTGGTCGGCTTTATTCTCGGCTTCGCTGCGGTTTGGGCGTGGCTCTGGTTTTGCTCCGCCTACACGAGCCGCTCGACTCACCGAACCCCGGCCGCCCGCTGGTTCGCCGTCCTCATGTTTGCGGCCGTCGCCCTGACCAAACTCACCAATCCGTGGCACGGCCTCTAC
>PXSZ01000063.1 GCA_003023105.1 Bacteroidetes bacterium QH_10_64_37 | reverse complement strand
CGCGACAGCAGATTGGCCACGAACCCGAGCTGCATGGCCCCCATCGCAATCTGCAGCACGCCCACCATGGCGGTCACGACGATGGCCAGCGTCACGTACTCGCTGGTGCCAGCCTCGGCGATAGCCCCGAGTCCGGCCGCAAGGATCAGCATGTCGAGCGCCTGGGGCCCGATGGCGAGCTGGCGTGACGTGCCGAACACCGGGTAGATGAGGAGCGGGACGAGCGCTCCGTACAATCCGTAGATGGGGGGCAGGCCCGCGATGACGGCGTAGGCCATCGCCTGCGGGATCAGCATGACGCCCACCGTGAGGCCGGCCGCCACGTCCTTCTGCAGGGTGTCCGGCGTGGATTTCGACAGCCACCGGTTGAGCGTTAGGCTCTCCCGGAACCGCGTCCAGGCTTGGTGCCACATGGGGAGTATACTTCGGGGACGACCCTATTCTCGGAGAGCGAGCACGCGACGCGTGAGGGTGCATGGAGGTGAATGGCGCGTAGAGCACGGGATAACCAGAGGGCCAGGTGTTGATCCCGGCAAAAAATGAAGGGGTTGTGAGAATATAGCCAGAAGCAGCTGCCTTTCGCTCTCCGTAGAACGAACGTATGCAGGATCGGAACAGCTCCGTTCGCGCAAACAAGGGCAGACTTTCGCCCGTCTTAGAGTACGGTCTAGTCTTTGCGTCGATCTCTTCCCTGTCCATTCTGCATTGTCCCACCCGTTGATTCCGTCCATGCTTCTGTTTCACCGCGTCTCCGCTTCGACTCCCGACCTGTCGGTGCTCGCGGAGCGGGGGCTTCCCACTTCCGACAGCGACGCTGTGCGGCTCTGGACGACGCTCAACGCCCTGTCGGCTGGTACAGGCCCGGTGCTCGTCGTGGACCCGCGGGCCCTTCCAGGGTTAACACATCCCAACGGTGCAAAGTCGATGCAGGTGTCCGCCGTGCCCCCGGCGGCCCTGTGCAACCTGGATCCGTACCGCCCGCCGGAGCCGGTCGTTGCCGGGGGCGGGTACGTGGGGTGCGCCCTGCCGGACGACGTGGCGCTGCTGGTCATCTTCCGACGCGGGGTGTGGGACCTGCCGAAGGGGACGAAAACGCCCACCGAATCGGTGGAGGCCTGCGCTCGGCGAGAGGTGGCCGAAGAGGTCGGGATTGACGATCTCACCATGATCTGCCCCCTCGGAACGACCCAGCACGGCTATCCGGACGGAAACCGCTACGCCGTGAAGACCACCCACTGGTACCTGATGCAGACGCCGGAGCGCTCGTTCGAGCCCGATCGTCGCGAAGGCATTCGACACGTGGCGCAGGCCCAATGGGGGGTCGCCCGGCGGCACATGGGCTACGACACGCTGCGTCGCCATATGGACTGCGTCGAGGACGATGTGCGAGCGGCTCTTACGGGCTGATGTCCGCCTCGTCTAGAGTCCGCGTCATGAGTTGATGAGTTATGAGGGATGAGTCATGGGCGTGAGGAAAGGGAAAATAAAAACCGGCAGGCTCGGGACTGCCTGAGCCTGCCGGTGGAGGAAATAGCACGGGAAAACTTACGGCATCGCCTGCGCGGTGGTGCGGTTTCCGAGAGCGGAAAGTGCGCCGGGCAGGTCGTTGGGGTCATCGATGACGACGTGCGCCCCGTGCTCCTTCAGCAGTGGTTCGTGCTCATCGGCGTCTACGTAGGGAGGCACCACGCCGACGCTCCACATGTCGGCCTCCTGGGCTGCGGCCATGTCGTCGACCGAGTCTCCGACGTACACCGCCTCGCTGGGGGCGACCTGGCAGCCGGCGGCCGCCAGCATGGTGAGGGAGTGTTCGAGGGGAAAGGGGTTTGGCTTTTGGCGGTCCCCCTGTTTTTCCTTTCCAAGCAGGAGGGGAAAGAAGTTCGTCCAGCTCTGATGATCGAGCGTCCACCGGGCCTCCTCCTCGGGCCGTCCGGTGACGATGCCCAGGATGTGATCGTCGTTGAGCGTCTCAAGGACGTGATCGTCGATGAGCGGGGGCTCCTCGGTAATGAATCCGTCCCAGTCGTCCCCTCGGTAGCGGTCCTGGAACTCGTCAATTACGCGGCTGATGGGCACCTCCATCGCCGTATCGGTGATGATGGCGTGCGTCAGCTTCCAGTCGTCCTCAAAGCCCCCGTAGTTCTTGTACCGCTGAATGGCATTTTTTCCGATCTGGCGACCGGTAAAGTGTTCGACCGTCTCTTCGATGGCGCGACGGTAGGAGCGCGAGACGTCCACCAGGACGCCATCCATGTCGAACAGCAACGCATTGACCTGTACGTTCTCGGGCATGGAGCGGGTTGGGTGTGGGTGAGACAAGAGCGACAACTTTTTCACACAGCGGGCGGAGTTCGGTTCCAGGGAGAGCGCGGGAGAAGTAGAGCGTGGGAGTGTGGGGAATGGGAGAACGGGAGAGTGGGGGGCGAGTCGTCACTGCTGGACAGTGTCACCATTCAGGAGGGCCTTCACGGCGCGGCGCAGCTGCGGGTCCTCGCCCTCGGCCTTGATGCCCGGCGGGTTGTCGACCCGGATGTCCGGCCGGGCGGGGCCGTGCTCCATGTTTTTGTCGGTCTGGTAGACGTACCAGCCGCGGAACGGCATGCGTGCGTAGGAGCCATTGATGAAAGGCACGCCCCCCGTCGAAATGACGGCGCCGAACGTGGGCTCCCCCACGAGCGACCCGTGGTCGAGGTTTTTGAAGGCGTGGGAGAAGATCTCGGCGTTGGAGTAGCTGTTTTCGTTGGCGAGGGCGGCCACCGGCTTCGTCCACGCCGCGTAGGGGAGGCGCTCGCCGAACGGGTAGTGCGCACGGAACTCTGTGTGGTTCTGCTGGAGATTGTCCGTCGCGCCTCGGGGCACCGTGTAGGCGTGGCGCTGCACGTTGAGCACCGTCATCAGGTAGTCGGTCGTCCAGCCGCCGCCGTTGAAGCGCACGTCGATGAGGAGGCCTTCCTTGTCGTGGGCGCTGGCGTAGAGCTCGCGCTCGAAGTGCTCGAAGCTGTCCCAGTTCATGCCCTCCACGTGGATGTAGCCGAGGCGTCCGTTGGAGTACTCGTCCACGAGCCGCTTGCGCTCCTCCACCCACTCGCGGTACAGTTCATCGCTGAGGTTGCCGGTGGGGCGGATGCGGACGGTGCGCTCGTCGCCGTCGGGGCCAGTGACGCTCAGGAGGATCTTCTCCTTGACGGTGCCCTCCAGAAGCTGGTAGAAGTTTTCGACCTCGGCCACCGATCGGCCGTTCACCGCCGTAATCACGTCGCCCTCCCGAAGCGTGCTCGCCTCCCGATCGGCAGGCGAGCGGGGGACGACCCGCTGCACCTCGACGCCGTCGTCGACCGGGTCGAGTTCCACGCCGAGCCGGCCGGTGCGCTCCTCTTGCGTCTCGGCCCGGTCGCCGGCATAGTAGCCCATGTGGCTGGCGTTCAGCTCGCCGAGCATGAGGTTGATGACGTCCTGGAAGTCCTGCGTAGTGGAGGCCTCCATGGCCCAGGGGCGGTACTCCTCGAGGAGGGCGCTCCAGTCGTCGCCGTGGAAATTCGAGTCATAGAAGCCGTCCCCGAGGGCCCGGCCGACCTCCGCGAAGATCTGGCGCCGTTCCTCCTCGTGGTCCACCGTCATGGAGGCAGCGAAGGGGAGCCGCTCCAGTTCGTTGTTCTCGGTGGGCACGCGGGCCATCTGGCCGCCGGAGTGGGTGAACGTGATCTGCGTGCTGTCCGGGGTGAGGCGCACGCTGGAGGGCGCCACACCGCCCTCGGTCACGCGCTTTCGTTCGGAGCCGTCCCACTGGATCTGGTAGAGGTCTACCTCCGTGTCGTAGTCGGCGGTCCGCCCGTCCTCTCCCGCCACGAAGTAGAACGTCTCTCCCGCCTTCGCGATTACCGGGTCGTCCTCGCCGCCCGGCATGGCCGTGACGCGTTCGAGGCGGTCGTGGATGTTTTGGAGGTCGATCTCCACGTTCGGCGTGTCTCCGTCGTCGTTCTTCTTACCCCCGTTTTCTTTCTCCTCTTCCTGGTCTTCGATTGCCTCCCAGTCGCGCTCGGTCTTTTCCCAATCCTCCTCCTGGAGCCACGCAAACCAGATGTCGGCGTCGCTCCCACTGCGATCGGAGACGAAGCCGAGCTTCGAGCCGTCCGGGCTCCATACCGGCTTCCCGTCGCTCCCAGGGTGTTGGGTCACGTTGACCGGGCCGGTTGCCCCGTCGGCGGCGTGGACGTGGACGTCGGAGTTGAAGTTGAGATTGTTCTGGCTGTAGGCGAGCCACTCGCTGTCGGGGCTCCAGGCGACGTCGGTGGGGGCGTTCCAGCCCTCCACGAGCACGGTTTCTTCCTCGATGGTGCCGTCCGAGATGGCAGCCGTGATGAGCTGCCCCTCGCCGTAACTCGTCATGGCCCCGCGGCGGAACGCCACGTGGCCGTAGTCGGGGGCCATCGCCAGCACGCGCTCGTCCTCGGGCGTATTCGTGAGGCGCTCCACGGAATATTTCAGGGCGTCGTACAGGTTGCCGGGATGCTCGGAATCGGCCGATTCGAGCCGGTAGAGGTCGTACTGGTTGCCGCTGCGGTCCGACGAGAAGACGAGGGTCGAATCGTTCATCCAGGCCACGCTGCGGTCCCGGTAGGCGTGCTCAGTGAGGCGCGTGGTGCGAGGCTCGTCGGTCTCGTTCTGCATGAGGAAGAGCTCGCCGCGGAGCACGAGAGCGATCTGCTCACCGTCGGGGGAGACGGCGTAGTCGCGGAGGCCGTTGGTCATCTCCATCTGCTCGGTGGGACTGAACCGGTAGTCGGACGGCACGGTCACGTCGAGCGGACGCGGCGCGTCGCCGTTCTCGATCACGTAGACGTCGGTCCGACGTTCGAACGCCACCACCGAGCCGTCGCTGCCGGCGCTGAGGCTCCGCACGCCGTCCTCCTCGAAGGTCGTGACCGCCTCCGGCGACCCCTCGGCCGCGCCCCGGTCCGTAAGGCTCAGGCGGTGGGCGTTGTAGGTGCCGCTCTGCTCGCTGACGTAGATCAGCGTGCGCGGGCCGGTCCACACGGGGCTGTGGTCGTTGCCCGCGTAGGTGGTGACCTGCGTGTACGTGTCGTTTTCCGTGTCGTAGACCCACACGTTGCGGTCGGCGGGGCCTTCGTAGCCTTTCTTGGTGACATCGTTGTTCCCCCGCACGAAGGCGATGAAGCGCCCGTCCGGCGACATGCGGGGCGAACTGCCCACGGCGTCGAGCCGCCGGTCCGGCGTGCCTCCCTCCCCGTCGACCGTGTAGATCTCGTCCGACCACTCGGCCTGGGCGTAGGTGCGTCGGGTGGTAAAGAGAATTTGTCCGTCCGGCGTCCAGCCGCCGATGGCGTCGCCGGTCGAGTGATGCGTGAGGCGCTCCGGCGTGCTGCCGGCCGCGTCCATCACGTAGAGGTCGTCGTTGCCGTAGCGGTCGCTCGTGAATGCGATGCGGTGGCCGTCAGGGCCCCAGCGGGGCTGGCCCTCGTAGGCTTCGTGGATGGTGAGCCGCTCGGGGGTGCCGCCGTCGACGGGGACGGTCCAGAGGTCGCCTTGGTAGGAGAACGCGATCCGGTTCCCGTCCGGATGGACGGCCGGGTGGCGCACGAAGGGATCGGTGTCTTGGGCGACGCTCGGCGTGACGAAAAGGGTGACGAAGAGGAGAGAAGCGAGGACGCGCGTTTGCATGGAGGCGGGAAGGAGACTCATTCAACGTGTTGCAGCCCTCTCCTACACAAACGACGGCCTCGGGTTGCGGAGCTGTGCGGGGGGAGCGTGGGGACGTAGAGGTTGGGAAGGGTGGGAGGTGGGCGACTTTGCGGGCCGCTCAATTCGCCGAACGAACAACAAAAAAGGACGCACGGCGCGGGGCCATGCGTCCCTGAGAAGGATCGTCTCCGGAGTGCGGAGCGATTAATTCATCGTTTCCAGGAATTCCTCGTTGTTCTCCGTGCCCTTCATCTTGTCGAGAAGGAACTCCATGGCCTCGATCGGCTCCATGTCGGCCAGGATCTTGCGCATCACCCACACGCGCTTCAGTTGCGGCTTCGGCAGCAGGAGCTCCTCGCGGCGGGTGCCGGAGAGGATCAGGTCGATGGCCGGGTAGAGGCGCCGGTCGGCCATCTCGCGGTCCAGGACGAGTTCCATGTTGCCGGTGCCCTTGAACTCCTCGAAGATGACCTGGTCCATGCGGCTTCCGGTGTCGACCAGGGCCGTGCCGATGATGGTGAGGGAGCCGCCTTCTTCGACGTTGCGAGCGGCGCCGAAGAACCGCTTCGGACCGCGCAGGGCTCCGGCCTCGATTCCGCCCGAAAGCGTGCGTCCCTTCTCCGGCGTCACGGCGTTGTGGGCACGGGCCAGGCGCGTAATCGAGTCGAGCAGCACGCACACGTCCTGCCCCGACTCCACGAGGCGCCGCACCTTCAGGAGCACCGTATCGGCCACCTCCACGTGGCGCTCCGGATCTCGGTCGAACGTGGAGGCGATCACCTCCCCGTCCACCGTGCGGTCCATGTCGGTCACCTCCTCCGGGCGCTCGTCGATGAGCAGGACGAGAAGGTGTGTGTCCGGATGGTTGGTCGTAATGCCTTTGGCAATCTTTTGAAGAAGCACCGTTTTGCCCGCCTTGGGGGGCGAGACGATGAGACCGCGCTGTCCCTTCCCAATTGGGGCAAACAGATCGAGAATGCGGGGACCGTGGTTGTCCGGTTCGACCTCGAGTGTGAAGCGCTCCTGGGGAAAAACGGGCGTCAGGTACTCGTAGTCGACCCGCTCGTCGATCTCGCTTGGGTCGAGGCCATTGATCGAGTCGACCTGAATGAGGGCGAAGAACTTTTCTCCTTCCTTCGGCGGGCGCACGCGGCCCTTCACCGTGTCGCCCTCCTGCAACCCAAAGCGCTTGATCTGTGAGGGAGAGACGTAGATGTCGTCCGGGCTCGACTGGTAACTGTACTCGTCGGATCGGAGGAAGCCGTACCCGTCGGGCAGAATTTCGAGGACGCCGACCTTTTCGATCATGCCCCGGAGCTTCGTCTTGTCGGGGTCGTAGCGCCGCATGTAAGCCGGCTTGCCGGTGTCCCCACCCCGGGACGGAGAGCGGGCAGGCGTCGACTCTTCCTCGGTGCCGTGGCCCGATGGAGGAGAGGTCGAGAGGGCGTTCGCGTCTCCCGGCGGCTGTTGGGACTCGTCTTCCTCCGGCGTGGCTCCTTCGGCCTGCGCCTCCAGGATGCGGTAGATGAGGTCCTGCTTGCGAAGCTCGGCGTAATCGGACAGATCGAGCTCGCGGGCAATCTCGTGCAGCTCGTCGAGCTTCTTCTCTTGCAACGTCGAAATCTTCATTGGGTCACTCACGGGTACATGGGGGCCGCCGGGGCGATGCGGATCATTAGGAGATCCAAGACGGAGACGGGGGCCATTCGGGGAGGCAAAGAAGCGATGCGGTTGGGTTTTCTTTGAAGGCATAGTCGGCTCTTGCAAGAAGCCGATAAGGGGCAGCCTTCGTAAAAGAAAAGCATCTTCGGTGGAGCGGCGTCTGCCACTGGACACAACGGTCGTCACCTACGCAGCTATCGCCGGCTTCCGGGCGAGAAGTGAGGGCCTGCCCATTCCACAGAGAGTTCCGACCCGCTCAGGGTCGAGGAGGGAACAGGCTGATGTGGTCGAAACTCAACTCGAAGGGACACACTCGGGGCAATTCGGATCGTCTGCTACGCACTGCGTAAGCACATTGGTTCACAATTCGGTGTTCGTTGTTCGAGGGAGCAGCCTGGTGAAGTGCCCGCAAGCACCGTTCCGGTCGGCTCCGAGGAGGCAGCGCGTACGGAGGAGGGACCTCCGAGGACCGTCGCCCTCCTGGGGGGACGCACAATTGCGCACGCACAATTTTAGACGGAATCAGTACGTATTGTTACGACGGCACGGCTCATTTGTCTTATATAATCCAATCCCGTTACACTCATTCCTTTCGCCGTTGCATTGCCGATGACCTATCGCTGGACCTCCCGTTCGCTCGACAATTCCGAGGTCGTGCCGCGCCTCCAACGCGAGCTCAACGACCTCCCCTCCGCCCTCGCCCGGGTCCTCGTCCTGCGCGGCATCACGACGTTCGAGGAGGCCAAGCACTTCTTCCGAGCCGACCGGTCGGCTCTCCACGACCCCGAAGGCATTCGGGATATGACGGCGGCCGCCGCCCGTCTGTCCGAGGCCATCGAGCAGGGCGAGCGGGTGCTCGTCTACGGCGACTACGACGTGGACGGGACGACGGCCGCGGCGCTCCTCACCGATTTCCTGCAATCCCGTGGCGTCGATGTCTCCTTCTTCATCCCAGACCGGTACGAGGACGGCTATGGCCTCTGCGGGCGCGGCCTCGATACAGCCGCAGAGCGGGACGCCGCTCTGGTCGTGGCGCTCGACTGCGGCATCACGGCCCACGAGGAGGCGGCCTACGCGCAAGAGCAGGGGCTCGATCTCATCATCGCGGACCACCACACGCCCGAGGACACCCTGCCCAAGGCCCTGGCGGTGCTCGATCCGAAGCGGCCCGATGACGACTATCCGTTCGCGGAGCTATCGGGGTGCGGGCTTGCCTTCAAGCTCGTGCAGGCCACCCTCGCACACCGAGACGAGGATCCGGACGCGGCCTTCGACTACCTCGACCTCCTCGCCCTCTCCACGGCGAGCGACATTGTGCCGCTCTACGGCGAAAACCGGGTGCTTATGGCGGAGGGCCTGCGGGCCCTGCAGGACAGCGTGCGTCCGGGCATCCGGGCGCTGGCCGAGGCCGCCAACCTCGATCTACAGTCGGTGACGTCGACCGGCAACATCGTCTTTACCCTCGGGCCCCGCATCAACGCTGCGGGCCGCATGGACCACGCGTCCACGGCGGTCGAGCTCCTGCTGGCTCCGAACTTCGAAGAGGCCGAGCCGATGGCTGCCGAGCTCGAACACCTCAACCGCGAGCGGCGCCGCATCGACGACGCCACCGAGGGGGACGCCATCGAACGAGCCGAGCGGCAGATTACGGCCCGCAGTCCGCACGCCCTCGTCCTCTACGATCCGGACTGGCACCTTGGCGTCATCGGCATCGTGGCCAGCAACATCGTCGAGCGCTTCCACAAGCCCGCCATCCTGCTCACCCACAACGGCGAGGAGGTGAAAGGGTCGGCCCGCTCCATCGAGGGCATCAACATCTACGAGGCGCTCGCGGACTGCGAGGACGTGCTCACGCAGTTCGGGGGGCACGACCACGCGGCAGGCCTGTCGCTTCAGGCGGATGACATCGAGACGTTCCGCGACCGCTTCGACGCGGCCGTCGGTGAGCGCGTGACGCCCGAACTCCTGACGCCGACGATCAAGGTGGACGCGCCGGTAGACCTTGACACGATCGGCTCGGTGGAGGATCGCTTCTGGGCGGTACTCAAACAGTTTGGGCCGTTCGGTCCGTCCAACCCGACGCCCGTCTTCCACGCGGGGGACCTGGATGTGGTGGCGGCGCGCACGGTGGGCAGCGACGACAGTCACCTCAAGTTCGAGGTGCGGCAGCAGGACTCGTCGACCGGCGATACCTTCGACGCCATTGGCTTCGGGATGGGGGAGAAGCTCTCCGTGCTCCAGGAGAGTCAGGAAACTGGGACGCCCGTGGAGCTTCTCTTCTCGCTGGAGGAGAACACGTGGAACGGGCGGACGAACCTGCAGCT
>PXSZ01000062.1 GCA_003023105.1 Bacteroidetes bacterium QH_10_64_37 | reverse complement strand
TCGACGACGAGGCCTATGGTCTCGACCAGCTGGAGCACGACGTGGACGCCTACCCGGAGTTCGGCGGCATGTCCAACGGTGCAGGGGAGGCGAAGACGACCGACGGCGAGGCGGCGGCCGAAGTCGTGTAGAGCTGCATGCTTGTCGCCAAACGGACGGGCCGGTCGGTGAGAACCGGTCGGCCCCTTCACGCTCCCCTTTTCCGCCGGCGCGACCGGCGATTGGAAATGCCCGGGGGAAGGCGGGTGGCCGTCTTCCTCCGGGGGACGGGGAGGGTGTGCTGAGCGGTCGCTGCGCGCGACCCGTTCCTCAGAAGGGAATCGCGACACACAAAAAGCGATGTCCCCAGGGCGAGGACCCATCCTGGACCGGTGCGTCCCCGCCCGATTCTTTCTCGCGTAATCCACGATAAAAGAACCAACTGGAGACACCAACCATGAAAAATCGCAAACACACACTGTTCGTTCCGTTCTTCCTCCTGCTGTTCGTCGGCACGTGCCTCGCGTCGCCCGCGCAAGCCCAGTCGGTGGACCTCGGGGCCGACATTATGAGCCGCTACGTCTGGCGCGGTACGGACTTTGGCAACACGGCGGCCATTCAGCCGAGCCTGTCCTTCTCGTCCGGCGGATTTACGGTCGGCGCCTGGGGGTCCTTCGACATCAGTCCGGCGAACGGGAGTGCCGTGAACGAGAATGATCTCTACGCGAGCTACGCGTTCGAGACCTCCGCGGGCACCTTCTCGGTGAGCGTCACGGACTTCTACTTCTCGAATCCGGGGAACGAGTTCTTCGACTACGGCGACCCGGGCGCCCACGTCATTGAGCCGGGACTGAGCTACAGCGGACCGGTCTCCCTGTCCGCCTCGATCAACGCCCACGGGGCCGACAGCGAGATCTGGCTGGAGGCCGGCGTCCCGTTCAGCGTGCAGGACGTGGACCTGTCGCTCGCGATTGGAGGCACGCCGAACGATGACGCCGCATACTACGGCACCGACGCCGACACCGACGCAGCCGTCACGAAGCTCAGTCTATCGGCGTCGAAGAGCATCCCGATTACAGACTCCTTCTCGCTGCCCGTCAGCGCATCGTACTACCTGAATCCGTACAGCGAGCGAAGCTACTTCATCTTCGGGGTCAGTCTCTAGCGCCTGTCCCCCCAGTGTTCGCGCTCCCACTCCGGAACGTTCAGGCAGGCACTGTACGGGACGGATCACAGACGAATCCGTCAAACGACGGTCTCAGGGACGGGCCTGGTGGGAGCCCGCCTCCCTGGGGCCGTTCGTATTGGTTTCGGAGCTATCTCGTGATGAGCCGCGGTCGGTCTGCCCTCGACGAAGGGGGCCGGTCGGTTTTTTTGGAATGGATTGGGAGATTACAAATTGGAAGATTGAGGGCTGATTACATGCATGTGGAGTGTGCAGTTTTTCCCAGCACAAACGCTGAACGCACAGCCCTCAACACGATCAGTAGCCGTAGATCGAGAGGTCCTCGCGCCGCATGTGGGTGTTGAGCACGATGGCGAGGAGGGCCGTGTTGGCGAGCATGGCCGAGCCCCCGTACGAGAGAAAGGGGAGGGGCAGACCAATGACGGGGAGCATTCCCGTCACCATGCCGATATTGATGAAGATGTGGATCAGGTAGACGCCCACGGCGCCCGCCGCCACGATGCTGCCGAACGGGTGCTTCACCTCAGTCCCGAGCGCAATCAGGCGCAGGAGTAGGGCGGCCAGCAGGACGAGCACGAGGAGGGAGCCGGCGAGCCCGAACTCCTCGGCGATGACGCTGAAGATGAAGTCGGTCGTCTGCTCAGGCACGTAGGCGCCCTGCGTCTGCGGGCCCTGCATGAAGCCGGTGCCCCACAACCCCCCCGATTGCAGGGCCACCTTCGACTGCACGAGGTGGAAGCCCACGCCCTGCCGAAATTGCTCGGCGTCCGGGTTCGTGAACGAAAGGAGGCGCTGAACCTGATAGGGTTGGAGAATTTTGCCGAGCACCAGCGAGATCACGGCCGTGACGCCGCCCGTGAACGTGGCCGCGAAGGCAGCGATGGAGCGCTGTCCGGAGTGCCACCAAAGGACGCCCGTGAACAGAACGGCAAAGACGAGGGCGGCCGGGATGGAGAGGAGGGCGAGGTATCCGGCGATGGCCGGCGAGACCATGAGGAGAATGACGGTCAGGGACAGTCCGCTCCAGAAGAGCATGATGGGCACGAGGCCGAAGAAGACCAGGGCCGTGCCTACGTCGTCTTGCAGGATGACGAGCACGGCGGGTACCACGATAAGGGCCGCTGCCTTCAGCGCGAAGCTCAGGTCTCGAGCCGTTCGGGTGTGCCGCTCCGACAGCAGTTGCGCTACAGCGAGCACGGTGCCCACCTTGGCAAATTCCGACACCTGCATCTGTAAGGGGCCGAGGGTGAGCCACGCCCGCGTGCCGTGCGCCTCCACGCCCACCAGGAGGGAGAGGATCAGGAGGACCAGCGTAGCAGCGTAGATCGGAAAGGCGGCATACCGTAGGAAGCGAACGGGAAGCAGCAGGGTGATCCCAATCCCCACGGCCGACACGCCGATCCACGCGAGCTGGCGGTAAAAGTTGTCTCGCACGCCCTCGTTCAGGTACTCCACGGCGGGGCCGTGGGTGGTGCTGTAGAGGGCCACGAGTCCCACACCCACGAGCCCGGCCCAGAGCAGGAGCGTCCAGGGATCCAGTTTCCGGATTAAATTCTTCATGGACGGATGAGATTACCGAGAGGGCGCCTCCGTGCGAGAGGAATCAGATGGCTGCGTTGAGACCTGAGCGGCCGGAGTAGAGGCCGGCTGGGAGGGTGAGGCGGAGGAATCCGGTTCAGCCTCCTCCTCGTCCGGTCCGCTGCGCACCTTTTCGCGCAGGCGCCGCTGCCAGTAGCGCCGCTCCCAGGTGTCCGCAATGGTGCCGGTCAGATACTTTTCGGCCATCAGGCTGGCGATGGGGGCCGCGGCGGTGGCCCCGTAGCCCGCATTCTCGACGACCACCGCGAGGGCGATCTCGGGATCCTCATACGGCGCAAACATGATGAACAGGGAGTGGTCCTCGCCGTGCGGGTTCTGGGCGGTGCCCGTCTTCCCCGCACTCGGAATGTCCGGAATTTGTACCCACTTGCCCGTGCCGTCGGTCATCACGCGATGCATGCCCTCCTGCACCGCGTTGAAGTGGGCCGGGTCGATGGGAATGGAGTCGGAGGCAGGAATCTCCGGGCGGTACACCGCGTCGGTTTCGGGATGCACGGCTTTCCGAATGAAGTGGGGCATGGGGAGGGTGCCCCCGTTGCCCAGGGCGGCCGCATACCGGGCCAGCTGAAGGGGGGTCACCGACATGTCGCCCTGCCCGATCCCGAGATTGATCGTGTAACCCTGCGTCCATCGTCCGTAGGTGCGCTCGAAGTAAGACGAGTCCGGGATGAGGCCCGAGGTCTGCCGGAAGCCGTCGAGCGGGACCTCCTTGCCAAATCCAAATTTCAGGGCCCAGTCGTGCCAGGTCTCCAGACTCATCTCGTCCATCACCTGGTAGAAAAAGGTGTTGCACGACACCTCGATGGCTTTCTTCACCGTAATCATTCCCTCGTCCTTCCCGCCGTGATTGCTGAAGACGCGCCGGCCGATGCGGTAGCCGGCCGGACAGTCCATCTGCTCGTCCGCGGTAAGCATGTCCGTCTGGAGGGCGACGAGGGCCATGAACGGCTTCCAGATGGAGCCGGGCGGATAGCCGCTCTGGGTGGCTCGGTTGTAAAGCGGATCGTGGGAGGCCGAGCGGAGAGTGTCCCACACGGACGTGCTCACCGACTGCGAAAAGAGGCCGGGGTCAAAGTCCGGCTTGCTGACGAGTGACAGAATGCCGCCGGTGTCCGGGTCGAGCGCGAGGGCCGCCCCCCGTTTGCCCACGAACAGCGACTCGGCGAAGGCCTGCAGCTGGTGGTCGAGGGTGAGGTGCAGGTCGTAGCCACTGACCGGCGGCTCGTTCTTCGATCCGTTGCGATACGGCATGATCTCCGTGCCGCGCACGTTGACGAGCACGAACTCGCGGCCCCGCTCCCCCCGCAGGACGGACTCGTAGGCGTGTTCGAGCCCCGTCTGCCCGATGCGGTCGCCGAGTCGGTAGCCCTGCGACCGTTTCCGGGCGAGGGTCTGGTCGTCGATCTCCTGAATGTACCCGAGGGCGTGAGCGGCGCGGGCGGACGTGTGGTAGCGCCGTCGGAGCTTCACGTCGTATGAGACGCCCGGAAGCTCGTACAGGTGCTCCTGCACGCGACTGAACGTTTCGAACGACACCTCCTGAAAGGAAGGGGTGGGCCGGAAGGCGTTTCGCTCACGTGCCTCGTGCAATCTGTTGCGCACCGTCGAGTCGGCCACGCCGAGCAGGTCGGCCAGGAGGGGGGCCTTCGAACGGTCGAAGTACCGGGGCGTAAGCAGGATCGTGTAGGTGGGCTGGTTGTCCACCAAGAGCGTGCCGCCCCGGTCGTACATGGCGCCCCGCGACGGGTCGACGGCCTGCTCGCGCACGGCACTGCCCGGCGGAATGCCGTCCTCGGTCGCTCCGCTAAGCCCCTGCAACTGCACAAGGCGCAGGCCGAGCAGTACAAAGACGACGAGGACGACCCCGGCGTAGGTCCGAACGCGAGTGCGGTACTCGTCCATACGGGCTCGGTCGGCTCAACGGAAGGGCGGGTAGAGTGAGAACGGCGGAAGCGATCGATGGAGATCACCTGCACACGCCTCTCTCAAACGTCAGGGAAGACCGTGGGTTGCACGGGAGACTCCGGGACCGGGAAAGAGAACACAGTCTCGTTTCATCTCTCTCGGACCCCTGACCTCGTGGAAGCGGTTTACAACGATCCGAAGTCGCAACCTGCGTGCCATTCTCGATGAGATCGCGCCCCGACTGTCGTTGGAGCGAGGTGGTTATTCCTTGTCCCTGAAGTGCTATTACTTCAGGTTGTCCCCTGTCGAAAATACGGATAGGAGGGGAGACATGGAGATGCGGAGAGAGCGTTGGTTCGTCGCGTCGCCCGTTTTCCGCGCCCCCGCGTCGGGCCGAACGGAGTGCCAACGCGAACGGACCGGGGCATCATCGGACCCTCGGGCAACGACCGGTCGGAAAGAGTTCTGACTTCCGCAAACGGCCCGTAACGACTGAACCTTTCCCGGCACCAACCGATATGACGAACATCGCCCTCTGGGTGTATTTTCCGTTAAGCCTCGCTGACCCCCTTTGGCCATTCTTATGCGACGACTGATCCTACGCGCCACCCTTGCTCTCTTTGTCTTCTCGATGGTTGGGGCCGTGGGGACGGCGTCGGCCCAGTACTTCGGGCAGAATAAGGTCCAGTACGAGCAATTCAACTTCAAAACATTCGAGACGAATCAGTTTGACATCTACTTCTACCCGTCCGAGCGGCAGGCCGTCGAAGACGCGGCCCGGATGGCCGAACGGTGGTACGACCGCCACTCACGCACCTTCCTCCGGGAGTTTCAGAAGAGAAAGCCGCTAATCTTTTACGCCAACAGCCCAGACTTTCAGCAGACCAACGCCGTGCAGGGACAGCTCGGGCAGGGCACGGGCGGCGTGACGGAAAGCATCAAGGAGCGGGTCATCATGCCGCTCACGGGGAGCTACGCGGAGACCGACCACGTCCTGGGGCACGAGTTGGTCCACTCCTTTCAGTACGACATTGCCCTTCGCAAAAACAACGAGGGCTTTTCGCTCCGCGACATGCCGCTGTGGTTCATTGAAGGCATGGCCGAGTACCTGTCGGTGGGTCGCACAGACTCGCACACGGCCATGTGGATGCGAGACGCGGCCCTGCGCGAGGACCTTCCCACCATTGAGCAACTCACCCGCAGCCAGGAATACTTCCCCTACCGCTACGGGCAGGCCTACATGGCTTACATCGGCGGAAAGTACGGCGACGCGGCTGTGACGGACCTTTACAAAATGAGCGGCCGCGTGGGCGTGGACTCGGCCTTCGTGTATACGCTCGGCATCACGGCCGACTCCCTCTCAGCGGAATGGAAGCAGGCCACGAGGGAGACTTTCCTGCCGGCCGCCAAGGAGCGAACCCCAGTCGATTCCATCGGCAAAGCGGTGATCGGGAATCCTGGGGGCGAGTACCAGCTCAACATTTCCCCGGCCGTGAGCCCGGACGGGCGGTACGTGGCCTTCATCTCGCGGCGCAATCTCTTCAACACCAATCTCTTCGTCGCCGACGCCGAGACCGGCGAGATCGTGCAGCAGCTCGAGGGCACCCGGTCGAACCCCCACTTCGACGCGCTTCGGTTCATCGACTCGGCGGGATCGTGGTCGCCCGATGGGCGAAAGTTTGCGTTTCTCACGTTCGCGGAGGGCCGCAACGAGATCAACACGTTTAACGTCAAGACCGGCGAGATTAAAACGCGCACGGTGGTCGAGGACGTGGGGGCGATCCACAACCTGGCGTGGTCGCCCGACGGGCAGCACATCGCGTTTTCGGGCCTTCAAGGAGGGATAAGTGACCTGTACGTCTATGATCTCGAGGCGGAAAGGGCGCGCCAGCTTACCAACGACCGCTACGCGGACCTGCAGCCCACGTGGTCGCCCGACGGGGAGACCCTCGCCTTCACGACCGACCGCGGGCCGAACGGCACCAACTTCGAAACCCTCGAATACGGCGAGGAGCGCATCGGTCTGATTAACGTGGAGTCGGGCAAGATCCGGACGATCCGGCCCTTTTCTACGGGCATGCAGCACAATCCTCAGTTTAGTCCGGACGGCCGCAGCGTTTACTTTATCGCCGACCAGGATGGGTTCAAGGACGTCTACCGCTACGACCTGGATGAGAAGGCCACGTACCGCGTCACCAAGATCCAGACCGGCGCAAGTGGCATCACGGCCCTGTCGCCGGCCCTGTCGGTGGCCCGCCGGAGCGGGCGGATGATGTTTTCGGTGTTCTCGAACGGCGGCTACTCGATCGTGGGGCGTCCGGCGGAGAAGACGGAGGGCGAGCGAGTGGCGCCCGAGGGAGAGGCCAGCACGGCCGCGGTGCTTCCGCCCGTGCAGCCGACCGGAGGAGGGCTGGTGGACAGTTACCTGAACGATCCGCTGACGGGGTTGGAGGGCCTGGGTCCAATCACCCCGACCAAGGCCAGTGATCGGCTCTACCTCGACCGAATTGTGCCGCCCTCCGTCGGGACGTCGGTCGGAGGGACGTTTGGGCCGCAGGTGGCCGGCGGGGTCGGCTTTATGTTCGGTGATATTCTCGGGCACCAGAACTTGAGTGTGTTCGTCCAGGCCAATGGGACGATCAAGGACATTGGGGGGGGCGTCTTCTATTCCAATCGGAAAAATCGGATGAACTACGGGGTGAGCGTGTCGCATCAGCCGTCGGCGTTTGGACAGTTGGGCCGCACGGCCAACGGAAACTTCGTGCAGATCGTACAGCGGATTTTCCGGACGCAGGTGGGCACGCAGGCGAGTTATCCATTCTCGCAGACGAATCGACTCGAGTTGGGCCTGGGGGGGACGCGCTACGGATTCGACGTGACGGCGCGCACGTTCAGTCGATATGGACGGTCGCGGCGGATAGACTTGCCGGGGGCGGAGCGGGATCCCCTCTACTTCGGGCGGGCGAGTCTTGCGTACGTCGGGGACTTTTCGAACTCTGGGCTCACCTCGCCCCTGCAGGGCGGGCGCTATCGCTTTCAGGTGACGCCCCAGTTCGGCTCCCGAAACTACGTGTCCGTCCTGGCCGACTACCGCCGCTACTTCTTCCGCGAGCCGGTGACGTTCGCCTTTCGCGGACTTCACCGGGGCAACTACGGCGCAGGGCAGTTCCAGGGAGGCATTACGGACCTCTTCGTCCGGGAGACCCTCGGCGATCCCTATCAGATCGGCTTCGTGCGGGGCTACAGCTTCAATTCGATCTTCGAGGAGCCGAAGTGCCAGCGTCGAGGCATCTGCCGAATTGGACGGCTGTATGGGACGCGGATGGCGCTCGGCAGTGCCGAACTTCGGGTTCCGCTTCTCGGGCCGGAGGTCTTGAGTCTCGCCACCTTCAAGTACCTGCCGACCGATCTGGTGCTCTTCGCCGACGCGGGGGTGGCGTGGACGAGCGAAGATCTGACGGAGCCGTCCTTCTCATCGAACACCATTGGGCAGTCGAACCCGAACGCGAGCGGCTCGGTGGCGGCACAGCCGGTGACGAGTGCCGGGGTGTCGGCCCGCGTGAACGTGCTGGGGGCGATCATCCTCGAGGCCTTCTACGCCCGCACGTTCCAGCGCTCCAAGAACTGGGACTTCGGCGTCATCCTGCGGCCAGGGTGGTAGGATTGAGTCATGAGTTGGTGAGTTGAGGTTGGGGAAACGAAGCGTCCTGTGTGCAGGTCCAATGGAACGGCGTCTTTCCTCGTCCCTCTGGCTGACGGCCTTGAGCCCGCATGTACCGCCTTCTTCGTCCGGTGCTTTTTCGAATGAACGCCGAGCGTGCGCATGCGGCCAGTCTTCGCGCCGCCGAGATCCTCCAGCGCACGGCGCTCCCTCTCGTCCAATCGCGGTACGGATTTGAGGACGAGCGGCTCAAGCAGCGGCTCTGGGGAAAGACGTTTCCCAATCCCGTGGGGCTGGCCGCCGGGGCCGACAAGAACGCCCGGCTCGTTCCGTTCTGGGAGGCGGTAGGGTTCGGTTTCGTGGAGGTCGGGTCCGTGAGTGCCCATCCCGCCTCCGGCAATCCGAAGCCGCGGGCCTTCCGGCTGCCGGACGATGAGGCTCTCATCAACCGACTGGGGCTCAACAACGACGGCGCCGAGGCAGTGGCGGAGCGGCTGAAACGGAGTCGCTCGGACCGGTCTCGGTCCCTGGGCATCAACCTGGCTAAGACCCCCGATCCCGACATCATGGCGGCGGCGGCCCTGAACGATTACCAGACGAGCTTCCGAACGCTGGTGTCGGAGGCGGACTACGTGACGCTCAACGTCTCGTGTCCGAATACGGCGGACGGACGCACGTTCGAGGACCCGTCGGCCCTCGACGCGTTGCTCAGCGCGATCGCGTCGGAGCAGAAGGCCCCGGGGCTGGCGGTGCCCGTGTTGGTGAAGTTGAGCCCACCTCTCAGCGGCGAGGTTCTGTTTGACACTCAACTGGAGGAGATCATCGCTGTGGCGGAGGCGCAGGAGGTGGATGGGTTCGTCGCCGCCAACACGGCCTCGGACCGAGAGGGCCTCCAGACCTCCCAAGAGCGGCTGTCGGAGATTGGGGACGGAGGGCTCAGCGGGCGACCCTTGGAGGCACGATCGACCCGATTGGTGCGCTACCTCTATCAGACAACCGACAGCGACATTCCAATTATTGGGGTGGGGGGCGTGCACGATGCCGACTCGGCCTACGCCAAAATTCGGGCCGGGGCATCGCTGGTGCAGCTCTACACAGCACTCACCTACGAGGGGCCGGCGCTCGTGCGCGAGATCAAGGAGGGCCTCGTGGAGCGGTTGAGCGAGGACGGATACGTGTCTGTTGACGGGGCGGTGGGGGTGGATGCATAGAGGATGATTCTTTGCTCCGAAATGACCGTCTACGCAAGGACAAGATATCCTTCATGTCTGATTCGTCACGTGTAACTCTCCATGAGCCACGACTCGCGGGTCGAATACAGGATGAACACGTCGTCCCGATGCGCCCCACGGTCACGTCGATGGGCCAGACGTTCTGCGTGTGCGACTCGACGTCGTCGCCCGTGTAGAGCGGTCCCCGCTCCCGATACTCGCCCTGCGGATCACTGCCCAGCGATTGGATTCGTAACGTGCAGGTGGCGAATGGATCTTCCTCTGCGGTCGTGGCCTTCGAACTCGGCGTTCCTCCCCCACACCCAAAGAGCCCGATGGCTCACAGACAGACAAGGAGCGCACCCGACAAATCCACGATCGCTGATCAGGAGGGCATGGGACTGGCTTCCGACGTGTATGGTGGCAATGAGTGGACTTCGACGCGGGCATGTCTATTGCTGATTCTGGGGGTGGGAGATCACTTGCCGCGTCGGATCTCCGGTAACCCGAGCGGTATCCACCCGTCCATCAAACCATCGAACCTCGATCGCCTCGACGGAGGCCGATTGGCCGAGCACCTGCTCAGGGCTTCGCTGAGAATAGTAACCACCCCCTGCTCGAATTTCCCGGCGTGGCCCAGCGGTGCCGTTCTTGTAGAGAAGCCGCACACTCGACCCAATCCCCGCTTGATTCAAGGGCGTCCCCATCAGCCGAACGGTGAGCCCCGTCGCCTCGGACCGATTTACGTACAGCTTCGTGGCCGCTCCATTCTGGGATACCGCAAGGTCGGCCCGTCCATCGTTGTTAAAGTCCCCGAAGGCGGCGCCCCGCTGTTCGCCATTGACCGTCACGCCGCTGACGTGCCCGGGGACCGGCTCGAATCCCCCCGTCCCGTCGCCCTTCAACCAGAGCCCCCGACCAGCGTCCAGACGCGGGAACGTCGGTCGGACCGCGAAGAAGTTCTGACTGAGAAAGAGGTCCTCGTGTCCGTCTGCATTGTAATCGGCGACCCCGGCGTGGAATGCCGCCGTAAACTGGGCTTCTTCGGGAAGAGGCCGGGCCGAAAACGTGCCCCCCTCGTTTACGAAGAGAGTGTGCTGGAGGGTATTGATTTGCTTCACCGAAAGAGACTGGCCCGCGCCTCCCTTCAGAAGTTCCCTCAACGTGCTGTTGGCAAAACTTCTGAAACTGTTTTCCCGCGACGTAAAGGGGACTGATGCCGACTCGAAGGCGGACCGTTTCCGGCGGGGCACGTACCCGTTGAGTTCAGGGTCGTAACGTGCCTCAATAATCTCACCTCGACGATCCCGGTTAAAGTCCCCGTAGTACATTCGGAGGGGCCGCCCGGTGTCGATCTGATAGGGCGTATTGGTTCCCCAATTCGTCGCCACGATGTCGGGCTGTCCGTTGCCCGTAAAGTCTCCGGTCGTCACCCCATTCCACCAGCCCGTGTGCTGGGCGAGGCCTACCGCATCGGTCACGTTCCGGAAAGTCCCGCGGTCGTTTCGGTAGAGCTTGAGCGAGTCCCAGGCCCGACTGAGCAAAAGGTCCGGGTCTCCGTCCCCGTCGTAGTCCGTAAAGAGGGCCCCGGTGACGAGTCCCAGGTTCAAAAAGGTGTCGGAATTCTTCTGATCGAGCGCAAAGGTCCCCTCCGCATTCCGGAAGAGCCGTGAGGAGGCGTCCCAAGGGTATTGCCCGCGAATGAGTCGTCCTCCGACGAAGAGATCCACGTCCCCGTCCCCATCGTAGTCGGCGGCCGCGAGGGGTCCCGTGGCCGACCACGTCCCCGGAATGGGCTTCTGGGGAGTGAGGCCCTCTTCTCTTGCGAGGACGTGCCGGGCGGACGGCCTCTTCGCGTTTTGGACTTCGTAATTCGAGGTGCCAATCATGATCTGGGTTCCCGCCTCGGTCGGCCATCCCAAAATGGTGGTCTGATCCACGGCGGCCGTGTCGGTGAGCGTCCCTAGGTCGCGGGCAGTGAACGCGCCCGTTCCGTCATTCTCGTAGACTGCCAGTTGCCCCCCTTGCCCGGTCCCAATGAACAGGTCCTCGTCTCCGTCCGCGTCGTAGTCGATCCAGGACAGTCCGGGACCCTGCTGACTCAGCTTCGCCGGGAGCAGAGGCTGCAGCCGGAAGTCGTCGTACTCGTTTTCGTGGTGCTGATGGGAGAGGCGACCGGAGACGTCCTCAAAGATTGGCTGCTCCTTCCCCGAGGACGGAGTGCTCGACGAGTTCGCAGAGGACGAATCGTCAGGGGCTGAGGGTTGCTCGATCTCGTAAATCCGGTTGGCCCGAACACTGTCGATGACGCGTTGGGTGCCGTCGGGCCATTCCACCGAAAGCGTGTGGTCGGGATTCTCTGCATCGGCGGCAAATACGACCGTCGGGGTAGAACTGGACAGGTACTCTCCCCCGGCCGTAATCTCTCTGCGCTGAGGGGCCCCGTCGCCCGCTCCTCCCTCAAGGGTAATCTTCGCCCCGATTCCGTTCGTGTTGGGGGGCCGGCCGGAGAGCTGCACGGCAATGCGCGGCGCCGTCGTCTCGTTCTCGTAGATCCCCGCCGGAGCGTTCAGTCGATTCGTCGCGAGGTCTAAATCCCCATCCTTATCAAAATCAGCGGTCGCCAATCCGTGAGAGATGTCGTCGCCCGTGGCGTATCCCCACTCCGCGCTCTTGTCGGCAAACGTGAGGTCGCCCTCGTTGCGAAAAGCTTTGTTGCGAAGGCGCAGCGGAGGATACTCTGTGATGAAGCGCTGCTCCGGCGCCCGACTCATTCGCCGTCCCATTTCCCGGCGACTGTCCATGTCCTGCACGTCGTGGCTGAAGCCGGTATTTACGAGCGCATCCGCGTACCCGTCGAGGTCTACGTCCTGAAACCGGACGCCCCAGGACCATTCCGTCGCCTCCAGACCGCTGTAATACGACACCTCGGCGTAGGTATTGTCGCCCCGATTCACGTACAGGGAGTTCCGGTTGTACTGGGGTCGACTCTCAATCTCGTCGGCTGGGAAGGGTCCCTGTGGCGTGTGCTGGCGGAGTCGCCGGGTGTGCTGGGCACTCAGCATTTCCGTGGCAAAAATGTCGAGCGCTCCATCCCGGTTGATGTCGGCGAAATCCACGGTCATTGAGGAAAAGCTTTGGTTGCGCAACGCGAGTGGATCGATTGCCCGGAAAACACCGTCGCCCTGGTTGATCCACACGCGGTCCGGCGTCCAGAAGTCGTTGTTCACGTAGAGATCCGGATGGCCGTCGTCGTTTAGGTCCTGGAAGGAAGCGTTCAGCCCCCAGTCGTGGGCCAGTCCTCGTGGAGTGCCCTCCGGCCCTCGGAACCGTTCCTCCAGGGCCTCGACGCTCCGAAACGATCCGCCTCCCTGGTTCAGGTACAGGGCATCGACCTCGCCAGTCTCCGCGGGGCCCCGTACGTCTTCCGCTCCGACGATCGCAAAATGGTCGGAGAAGGAGGAGTCAATACTGACTCGGACTCCGTCGTCCGTTCGCTCCCGCTGCACGATGTTTTCCGTCGCAATCTCGTCCCGGGCGTAGATGTCCTCGGCGGATCGCTCCTTATAGTTCGTCACGTAGAGATCGAGATCGGCGTCCCCGTCGATGTCCGCCAGGGCAAACGTGGTGGTGCCCATCCCTGTCTCTATTGGGCTCCGATCCCACCGGGAAAACTGGCCGTCGCCGTCATTCAGGTATGCCACCGTTCCGTGACTCATCGACCCGACCAGCAGGTCCAAGTCTCCGTCCCCGTCGATGTCCGCGAATGTCACCCCGGTGGAGTAGCGGTCTTCGTGCGGGACGTCGGCAGAATCCGGGACGGCCCGGAAGGAAAACCCACCGAGATTCTCGTAGAGATGGTTTGGGCCGTTGAGTTGGGCAAAATACAGATCCGGCCATCCATCCCCGTTGATGTCCCCCGCAGCGACGCCGGAGCCGTTCATAAAGTGCTGATTTTGCTTGATGTCCGCATCGGTGAGCTGGTTTTCAAACTCGATCCCGGTCGCGGAGGAGGATCGCTTCCGAAATCCAGGTCCGCTGCCACTTCCAGGATCCAACTCGGCCCACCGATAGCCCTCCTCCTGCTTCCAATCTCGTTCGGTCGGGGCCTCACACCCAAACAGGAACCCAAACAGGATCGCAAAGAGAGCGAGCATTACCGTACCGACTGGCCAAACTTGCTTCTTCATTCACCGGAGGCTGAAAGGAGAGGTCGAGTGACTCTCGATTTCCGATATTAACGTATCAGAACCTGTTTGGCGAGATGTCTGCGGTCTGCGACTTCGTGGATTTCGCGCAATGAACCTTCGGCATAGCACCTGATAGCTCACCAGGGGCATGACCTCGCTCTCACCTGGCACCCGCTACAAGGTTCATTTGAGCGGTTCATTGCGGCGTCGCCCACTGCGTCTCGGCTTCCCATCCGCTCGCAAAACGGACTCTCAATCGTCATATCTTACAACAAATTAAAAATGAACACCCGCAGTCGGACAGGACTGCGCTGCTCGGGTTCTCCAAGAGGGCTCGGCGACGCCGCAGGGGTTCTACTCCCTTCTTTGAGTCTTCTAAAGCAGGCCCTAAGGGATTGAGTGCGCGTCTATGAGTTTCCAGTGTCAATCGGGCGAGAAATGGGGAGGAAAGCCTCTATCACGGCGGCTCTTCTCTTGGAAGCATCAAACAAATTTGATCTTCTGAACTCTGGTCGATACCAAATAGGCGTCTTTGTGAAAGCGTTTCGGAAAGTATACGACAATCTACCTAACCGTTAACTTTGTCAGTAACTCCTAAACATCCAACCCTTTCAAGGTGTGCCGGAATCTTTCCTTCTCTCGACTGGAACGTCCGCTCTGCTCCCGGTTCCAGGCTTGTTTTTCGGCGGTGTCCTCCGGAAACGCCCCAGTTTTTCGTCCCGAAGGGATCGAAGAAACCGTAACCGGGGACCGCTTGCGTCCCCGGCGCGAGAGCGAAGATGCGTGCAACTCGCTAATTTTCCGCAAGACCTTGAAAGGGTGCTTCTAGACAACTTCGATCTGCCTTTGCCAATCGGTTTTGAGCCCTGAAAGACTGGATTCAGGTGCCCTACGCGGAGAACGAGACGAGCCCACCCGCACCCCGAAGCTCCACAGGGCCGACCCCGAACGTCGACTACACTGGAGACCCACCCCGCCCGCTTTTCGCTTCTTGCCCACACTATTGTATCCCTCGTTTCATGAGAACACAACGACTGTTTTCGCACTTATCAATCGCCGTTTTTTTAGTCATCGCACTTACGGCGCTTCCTGCTCAGGCGCAGACGGGTACGGTTTCGGGCACTGTGTTTGACGCCGAGACGCAGAATCCCCTCCCCGGAACAAATGTCGTGATCCAGGGCACTCAGCAGGGGGCCACGACCGACAGTCAGGGGGAGTACGAGATCACTGGCGTCGAGCCAGGCGACTACACGGTCCGCGCCTCCTTCGTCGGGTATCAAGACCTCTCGAAAGAGATTACTGTGCAGTCGGGGCAGACCTCGGAACTCGACTTTCAGCTGCCGCGAAGTGCCATGCAGATGGACGAGGTGGTCACCATCGGATACGGCCAGCAGGAGCGGCGCGACGTCACCGGCTCGATCTCCTCTATCGAAGGCGGTGACCTGCAGCAGGTGTCCACCAAATCCATCGGCCTCGGGCTTCAGGGCCTCGCGGCGGGTGTGTACGTCCAGCGCGGCCGGAGCAAGCCGGGGGACCAAGCAGCCCAGATTCGCATTCGCGGAAGTCGATCCATCACAGCGGGCAACGAGCCGCTGTTCGTCATCGACGGGGTCCCTCTCACCGGCGGTGGCCTGCAGGGCATTAGCCCGCAGAACGTGGAGTCGGTCGAGGTTCTTAAGGACGCCTCCGCGACAGCCATCTACGGCGCCCGGGGCTCCAACGGCGTCGTGCTGATCACCACCGATCGAGGGTACGAGGGTCAGATGAGCGTGACCTACAACGGCTACGTGGGGGCCATTACGAAGTACAAGGAGCTGGACATGATGAGTGGCCAGGAATTCGCCGCCCTCAAGCGGGAGTCCCGACGGACCACTGGGGACTACCCCGAGGGCGTGAGCGAGTCCGCGGACCAGAACCTCTTTACGCCCGTCGAGCTTGAATCCCTCAACCAGGGGCGGTCTACCGATTGGCCGGCCCTATTGACCGAGACCGGGACCGAAACGAACCATAACCTGAGCGTGTCCGGGGGCACGCAGGACCTCCAGTTCAACGTCTCGTTCGAAGCCCTCTTGGAGGACGGAATTATTCCTCAGCAGGACTATCAGCGCTACAACACGCGAGTCAACCTGGACGCCAATGTATTTGACTGGCTCAGCATCGGGACCTCGACGTTTGCCAGCTACAGCATTCAGGACCATGCTGACACAAACCCGTACTTCGAGGCTCTGCAGAACAACCCGCTCGGCCCGGCCTTCGCGGAACAGACCGATTTACGAGAGGCGCAGGATGGAGAGCTCATTTTTCTGCCTACCGACGATGGCCTACAGAGCAACCCGCTGTACGACGTCAAGGAAAATCAGATCATTGACCGCGAGCAGCGGTATCGCCTGCTGAATAGCATTTTTACCGACATCAGTCTGACAGACAATCTGAACTACCGTCTGCAGTTCAGCCCCGATCTCATCCAGGTGCAGAACAGCGACTTCGCCGCGAGTCTCACCAATCAGCAGCGGTTCGCGGAGCCCGACGCAAGTAAGGCGGAGAACTTCATCCTCAACTATACGGTCGACAACCGCGTCACGTACGGCAACGTGTTCGCGGACATCCACGACGTCAGCTTCACAGGCCTGTTCAGTTATCAGCGGCGCGAACAGGACGGAGTGTCCACGTCCGTTCGGGGTATCCCCGTCGAGTCGATGCTCGCCGAGAACCTCGGGGCCGCCTCGACCATCGAAAGCGCCGACAGCTTCTACGAAGAGTGGTCCCTCGTATCGTACATGACTCGTGGAAATTACGTCTACGACGACCGCTACCTCCTGACCCTAACAGGGCGGATCGACGGCTCCTCCCGGTTCGGCGAGAACAACCGATTTGGGGTCTTTCCCTCCGCCGCCCTCGGGTGGAATATCCAGAACGAGGCGTTCATGGAGGACAGCGAGCTGTTCGACGCGCTGCGCGTCCGCTTGAGCTGGGGCCAGAGTGGAAACACGGCGATCGATCCCTACCAGACGCTGTCGCTGCTCAACCGGACGACGTACGCCTACGGGAGTGAAGGGGGATTCGGGTACGAACCCGGTCAGCTCTCCAATGCCGACCTTCAGTGGGAGACCTCGGCCACCTGGAATCTGGGCGTCGAGTTTGAGGTGCTGAACTCGCGGCTCTCCGGCTCGCTGGATGCCTACGTCACCAACACGGAGGACCTACTGCTCGCGCGCCAGATCCCGCAGACCAGCGGCTTCAACAGTGTGCTGCAGAACGTGGGGAAGACGCGGAATAAGGGCATCGAGCTTTCCCTCCAGTCGGTCAACATCTCGAGCCAGGACCCCGACGGGTTCCGGTGGACGACCGGATTCAACATTTCCTACAACGATACGGAGATTCGCCAGCTCTTCGGCGACCAGGAGGACGACGTCGGGAACGAGTGGTTCATTGGGGAGCCGATCAACGTCATCTACGGCTACAAGAAAATCGGCATCTGGCAGCAAGATGAAGCGCAGCGAGCTGCTGAGTTCGGCCAAGAACCTGGTGAAATCAAAGTCCAAGACCGAAATGGCGACAACGCGATCGGGGGCGCCGACCGGTTCATTCTCGGGCAGGAGAACCCCCCGGTCAACGCCGGCTTCAACACGCAGCTCAGCTACAAGGGGGTTAGCCTCTCGGCGACCCTGGTGGGGCAGTTTGGGCACATGATCACCAGTGATCCTCACGACGACGTGAACAGCCTGTTCGGTCGGTACAACAACCTGGATGTGGACTACTGGACGCCGGACAACCCCGACGGGGCGTATCCACGTCCGAACCAGAACCAGGAGTTCCCCATCTACGGGCAGACCCTCAGCTTCTTCAGTGGGGACTTCATCAAGGTGCGGAGCGTCACGCTGGGGTACGATCTGCCCCAGTCGCTCGTCCAGCAGATCAATGCGGAGTCTCTGCGCCTGTACCTGAAGGCAAATCAGCCGTTTATTTTCTCTCCGTACGTTCAGAACCACAAGGGCATCGATCCGGAGTATCCGGAGCTGAGTACTCCGTCGACCCGTACATTCCGGTTCGGCGTCAACCTGACCCTTTAGAGGTGCCTGGTGTCCTCCGCTCCCCGACTCTTCCCATTAGATCCGAGCAGTTTTATGCATAGCTCTATTACTTATTGGAAGCCTCTTCCAGTATTCGCCGTTCTCCTCACGCTTACTGTAGGGTTGAGTGCCTGCGACTCGTTCGTCGACCAGCAGGTACGCTCCCAAGTATCGTCGTCGTACCTCCAGACCGCAGAGGGTTTCAATGCCGCCGTCAACGGATCGTACACGTCGCTCCGCGAGTGGTACGGAAAGGAAATTGGGGGAACGATGACCGTTTTCGGAACCGATACGTACCAGCAAGGATCGGACGGCTCGTGGAAGCACTACGACTCCTACACGGGCCAGCTGAGCCCAACGGACGGGTTCGCCGAGGACCTGTGGAGCGACATGTATGAGGGCATCAACACCACGAACACGGTCATCAACCGGTCCGGAAACATCGAGGGATTGTCGCAGGACGTGATCGATCAGCGGGTGGCGGAGGCGAAATTCATCCGTGCCCACCACTACTTCGTCCTTGTGCGAACGTACGGCGCCGTGCACCTCACGACCGAGGAGACCGAAGGCGTAGAGACCTCCGCGACTCGTGCCCCGCTCAGTGACATCTACGATCAGATTGTCACCGACCTGCGGGACGCGATCGGGGTCCTGCCGGTGGAGGCGGACCAGTACGGTCGGGCCACGAAGCCCGCCGCCGAGCACCTGCTCTCAAAGGTTCTCCTGGCCCGCGGCTACTCGGACGCCGCGCAGTCCAGTGACTGGGCCGACGCAGAAGGCCTCGCGGAAACGGTCATCAACAGCTACGATTTCCGTCTGCTCGACGACTTCGGGGACGTGTTCGCGCTCGACAACCAGCAGAACGACGAGGTGATCTGGGCGGTGCAGTACGACCAGAACCAGCTCATCAATGGCGGTGGCAACAACTTCCACCTGTATTTCCTGATGGAGTACGACGTCCGTCCCGGCATGTCCCGGAACGTGCGGGACGGCCGCCCCTGGAAACGTTTTCGGCCGACGGAGTTCACCCTCGACACGCTCATGTCCGACCGTACCAACGACGTGCGATGGGACCGGAGCTTCAAGGACGTCTTTGTCTCCAACAACCCCGGGACGTACACCTGCGACGGGGTCGAGTGCACCATCGCCGAGGGGGACACGGCCCTCTACCTTCCCGGCTTCGAGATGCCGCAGGCCGAGCAGGAGGAGCGAGACTACATGGTCTACACGCCGAGCGAGTACACGGACAAGGTCTATCCGACCCTCACGAAGCACCTGGATCCGAACCGGCCAACGATTAACGACCCGAGAGGATCCCGGGACTTCCTGGCGATGCGACTGGCGGAGACGCACTTGATCGCCGCAGAGGCCGAGCTTCAGCAGGGCAAGATGGGTCAAGCCGCCGACCACATCAACAACGTCCGTGTTCGCGCTGCCCGTGAGAGTGTGTCGGGGTCCGAAGCAGCGATGCGAGTTAGTCCCGGCGAGATCGACCTCGACCTCATCTTGAACGAGCGAGGGCGCGAGCTTCTCGGGGAGATGAAGCGCTGGTTCGACCTCGTGCGGACCAATCAGCTCGTGGAACGGGTCCGCGACCACAATCCGTTCGGGGCCCCCAACATTCAAGACTACCACAATCTGCGTCCCATTCCGCAGAGTCAGCGGGACCGGACGGAAGGCGAGTTTCCCCAAAATCCCGGATATGGAGAGTAGGTTTTGACTCTGGGGGAATGGATGCCCAGGCCATACGGGCACAGGCCCATCGTGATGGTCCCCACTGCGGTGGGCTTTTCTATTTTCCGACGACGGGTTCAGAGAAGAAATGAATTTCTGCCCCGAGCCCACGATGAGGGCCTGGGTCAACCTGTTTGCGGGGCTCTGCCTTCCAGTCTCAAGCGTTTTCGGAGAGATTTACAAACTGTACCGCACATATCCGCACATATTAGTTCTCTTGTCGGCCCGATCTACACGGGCGAGGCCTTCACGATAGAAACAGCGTCCGGGGTCGTCGGTAGATCCGCGTGGCAAATCGCCGCGGCCCAATTCTTCTGATCCGGCTCGCCTCTCATGCCCGCGCAGGTCGAGTTCGACACCATTCCCCAACTATTTCGGCGCCTCTGTGATCGGTATCGGGGACGGGAACGGCCTGTGCTGCGGCGCAAGGTACGGGGCGAAGGCTGGCACGACATCACGTGGGAGGCGCTCGAAGACCGGGTGCAGGCGCTGGCGGGCTACATGCACCGCCAGGGCGTGCGAAAAGGCGACCGCGTGGCCCTCCTTTCGGAGAACCGACCGGAGTGGGCCATCAGTGACCTGGGCACCCAGCTCATCGGTGCGGCGAACGTCTCGATCTACACGTCCCTGCCGCCTGCCAAGGTGGCCTACATCCTCCGCGACGCCGGGGCGAAGGTGTGCATCGTGTCCGTGCCCGTCCAGCGCAAGAAGATCGAAGAGGTCACGGAGGAGTGCCCAGCGCTCGAAGAGGTCCTCGTGATGAGCGAGACGCCGGACGCCCCGCCGGTGCCCATGACGCAGTGG
This sequence comes from Bacteroidetes bacterium QH_10_64_37, assembly GCA_003023105.1. The sequence goes on along the minus strand of PXSZ01000062.1, from coordinate 6,243 downwards.
AACGATGCGTTGGATGCGGGACGGAACTACTGGACCGATCACGAGGAGGAGCTCGTCGGCATCGCCGAGGGCATGACGCCCGAGGACACGAGTGCCCTCATCTACACGAGCGGCACCACCGGCGAGCCGAAGGGGGTGGTACTCACGAATCGCAACTTCTGCTCGAACGTGAAGGCGGCCCTTCAGCGCGTGCCGTTCGGCGAAGACGACCATCACCTCTCTTTCCTTCCTCTCTCCCACGCCTTCGAGCGCACAGCGGGCTACACGGCCGTGCTCGCTGCCGGGGCCATCATCAGCTACGCGGAGAGTATCGAGGCGGTGAGCCAGAACCTGCTGGAGGTGCAGCCGACCCTCATGATCTCCGTGCCGCGCATGTTCGAAAAGGTCTACAACCGCGTCACGAAACAGGCCGGTGAGGGGGGCGCCGTCAAGCAGAAGATCTTCGACTGGGCCGTGCGGGTAGGCAAGCGGTACGCTCAGGCGCAGCAGTCCGGGGGGGCGGGGCTGTGGTTGAGAATGCAAAGGGCCGCGGCCCATCGGCTCGTCTTTTCGACGCTGCACGAGAAGCTCGGAGGCAACCTCCGCTTCGCCGTGTCGGGGGGAGCGGCGCTGTCCGAGGAAATTGGCACCTTCTTCCAGGCTGCGGGCGTCACCATCATCGAAGGCTACGGGGTCACGGAAACGGCCCCCGTCCTCACGGTGAATCCGATGGATGCTCCTCGCTACGGCACCGTGGGCCACATCCTTCCGGGCGTCACGGTCGCCATTCGACCGCTCGGCGGCGAGGAACTGGCCGGGACGGTGAGCGGGAGCGACTACCCGACGTCTCTCTCGACGCCGGAGGGGGAGATTCTCGTGAAGGGCCCGAACGTGATGCGCGAGTACTGGAATCGACCGGAGAAGACCCGCGCTGCGTTCGACAAGGACGGCTGGTACCACACCGGCGACGTGGGCCGATTCGAGGACGGCTACCTCAAGATCACAGACCGCATCAAGCACATGATCGTCACGGAGGGTGGGAAGAACGTCTACCCCGGCCCCATCGAAGAGTCGTTCAAAACCAATGGATGGATCGATCAGATCGTCGTCATCGGGGAGGGGCGCCCGTTCCTCACGGCCCTCGTGGTGCCCGACTTCGAGTCGCTCCGGATGCGCGCTCGGGATGAGGACATCGACGAGTCCGAGTACGGCGACGCCGCGCTTCTCGAACTCGATGCGGTCCAGGCCGTCTTCGAGGACATCTTCACGGCCTACAATCGGGAGACAGCGGCGCACGAAAAAATCCGCAACTTCCGCCTGCTTGCAGAGCCGTTCACGGTGGAGGAGGGCACGCTGACCCCGACGCTCAAGCTCCGCCGCAGCGTTATTGAGAAGCACTACGGCGATCGCATTGATGCGATGTACGAAGAGTTCGGGCGGTGATGGGGGCGATAAGCGAAGGGCGAGAGGCAAAGGACAATACTCCCACTCTGCATTTACAACTCCTAGTTCGAACGGGGCCGTGTGGATAACCATTGAACTTCTCACCAGGGGCCGGACACTCGGGGCCGTTGGGGGCTCCGGACCGGATCTCGACTCAAGATTGGCCCTATAAGAGGGGCGGTGATCCCACCGGGGCATGGCGCAGTCCGGTAGCGCGCTTCGTTCGGGACGAAGAGGTCGCCGGTTCAAATCCGGCTGCCCCGACCTTAGAAAGCGGCCTTCACAGGTGATGGAGGCCGTTTTGCTTTGATCTCTCGGGTTTTCTGAGTTTCGAGAAGAGCTTGTGGCTGAGTCCGCTGCCGGCTCTTCTCGAAAGAACGGCCCTACGGCCTAAGAATAATTCCGCACCGCCGACCGTTTGGACAACGCGGTTGGGACGTGCAAAGGTCGGGGAAAACCTTCCGATCCCTCGAAACACTCTGATCGCCCCTTGTTGTGCGGTAGTCCTTGCAATTCTCGCGGGGACCGATCCCATGTTTTTCTCACTACGACCCACTCCCATGATACGACGTGTACTCAAGCCGTTCTGCGTTGGCCTTTTTGCCCTTGCCGTTGCCCTTAGCGCGCCCGCAGCGCTTGGTCAAATGCCACAGCAGGACACCACGGCCACCCTCACCGCCGACGACGTGAGTCAGGAGCAAATTCAGAAGGCGGCCCGGATTGCCGCGACTGTTCAAACGGCCATGCGGGAGCAGCAGATGAAACTGCGGAAGCAGATGAAACAAAAATACGGCAACCCGCAGCAAATGGACTCTACGCAGCAAGCGAAGGCGAAGCGGGAGATGCGGCGCCAGCAAATGAAAATGCGAAAGAAGCAGATGAAAATGCTGAAGCAGGAAACACAGAAAGAGGAAATGGACCTGAAAATGTTCCAGCGCATCATGCGGTCGGCACGCGAGGACTCCACGCTGAAGAAGGAGATTCAGGCAGCCATGCAGGCGGAGATGAAAAAGCGGCAGTCGCAGAGGGGCCAGGGTTCGAATCCGCCGAATCAGTAATCGCACCTACAGGCTGATTTGTAAGAAACAGCGGCCTTTGCCATTGTGGCAGAGGTCGCTTTTCTTCTTGGCGTGCGACTGCTCCCTTTGGTCCCGCACCTTCCTGACAACTCCGATTCTGCGATGATGACATCGCTCCTCCCCTCCGAAGATCGCCGATTCGCTCCGGAAAGCGCCCTCGTGCTGGGCGTTCTGTTGAGTCTTGTACTTGTCGGGTGCAACTCGACTGACAACAGCGCCTCGACTGACGCCGGGAACTCGACGGACACCAGCCTGACGCTCCCGGAAGGCTTTCGCGCGACCGTCGTGGCTGAGGATCTTGGAAGCACGCGCCACCTCACGGTGGCCGAGAACGGTGACGTGTACGCGGCTGTCCGCGACACCGAAAATGGTGGTGGCATCGCGGCGCTCCGGGACACGACCGGCGACTACACGGCCGACCGCACTGAGTACTTCGGCGACACCGGTGGCACGGGCATTGGCCTGCGCGATGGGTACCTCTACTTTGGGGCCGACACGGCCCTCTGGCGCTACGAAAAAGCGTCCAATGAACTCGTGCCCTCCGGCGACAAGGAGACCATCGTAGGCGGTTTTCCCGAGCAGGGAGGACACGCCGTAAAGCCGTTCGCCTTCGGCGGAAACGGCAATTTGTACGTAAACGTCGGCGCACCCTCGAATGCGTGCATGGAAGAGACCCGGACAAAGGGGTCTCCCGGTCAGGATCCGTGTCCGCTCCTCGAGGAGCACGCCGGCATCTGGCAGTATCAGGCCGACGAGACGGGCCAGCAACACTCGCCGGACGCGCGCTATGCCTCGGGCATCCGGAATGCGGTGGCGCTTACGTGGAATGACGCGGTCGACAGCCTGTACGCATTGCAGCACGGACGCGATCAGCTCCACCAGTTCTTCCCCGACCTCTACACCCAGAAGGAGAGCGCTGAGTTGCCGGCCGAGGAATTTTTCAAGGTCGATGATGGAGACGATTTTGGATGGCCGTACTGCTACTACGACTGGAAGAGCGAGAAGAAGGTGCTGATGCCGGAGTACGGGGGCGATGGCACGGAGGTAGGGCGCTGCGACCAGTTCGAGAATCCAATCCAGGCCTTCCCCGGCCACTGGGCGCCGAACGCTGTGCTCTTCTACGATGGCACCCAATTCCCCGAGAAATACCAGGGCGGAGCGTTCATTGCCTGGCACGGCTCCTGGAACCGCGCGCCGTTCCAGGAGGGCTACAAGGTGACCTTTACCCCCTTCGACGGCGACGCGCCGTCCGGTGAGTTCGAAGTCTTTGCCGACGGTTTCACGGGCGCCGACACGCTTCGAAATCCGGACCAGGCCGAGCACCGGCCCACAGGGCTCGCGGTGGGGCCGGACGGGGGGCTCTACGTGTCCGACGACGAAAACGGCACCATCTGGCGCATCGCGTACGTGGGGAAAGAAAACTGACTGTGCAGTCGGGCGCTCGATCGCCCACTCTCCCACGCTCCCTTTCCCTTCCCCTGCCGTGCAGTACCTGAGCACCCGCACGCCCGATCATCGCGTCTCCCTCTCCACGGCTCTCCAGGACGGGCTTGCGCCGGACGGGGGGCTCTACGTGCCCGAGCGCTTTCCGGATCTCGGCCCCGAGGCGTTCGAGGGCTGCAATACCATCGAAGCCGTGGCTGAGCGGCTCCTCCGTCCCTTTGTCGAGGACGATCCCCTGGCCGGTGCCCTTCCGGCCATCTGCGAGGCCACGTTCAGGGTTCCGGTGCCGCTGCGTGAGATCGGGCGCAGGACGCATGTGCTGGAGCTCTTCCACGGCCCCACCGCCGCGTTCAAGGACGTAGGCGCGCGTTTCCTGGCCGACAGCCTTGCCCGCCTCAACGAAGACGCCGATCAGCCACTCACCGTCCTCGTGGCCACCTCCGGCGACACCGGCGCGGCCGTGGCGGCGGCCTTCTGGAAAAAGCCCAACGTTGAGGTCATTGTCCTGTACCCCAAAGGAAAGGTGTCCGATCGGCAGGAGAAGCAGCTCACCGGCTGGAGCGACAACGTGCAGACCGTGGCGGTGCGCGGCGTGTTCGACGACTGCCAAGCTCTCGTGAAGCAGGCGTTCCAGGACGAAACGTGGCAGGAGCGCCTGCGCCTCTCCTCAGCCAACAGCATCAACATCGGGCGGCTGCTGCCGCAGATGACCTACTACGCCCACGCAAGCCTCCAGCACTGGCGCACCCACGGCACGCGCCCCAACGTGATCGTGCCCTCGGGCAACCTCGGCAACGGCCTCGCCTGCCTTTACGCCCGCAAATGCGGACTGCCCATCGGGGAGGTCGTCCTCGCCACGAACGAGAACCGGCCCGTCACGCACTTTCTGGAGACCGGTGACTACGAGGCCTTCGAGACGGAAGAGACGCTCGCGACGGCGATGGACGTGGGCGATCCCAGCAACATGGAACGCCTGCTCCACCATTGGCCCACCGCGAACGCTCTGCGCGACACAGTTGCCGCTGAGCGCGTGACGGACGAGCAGATTGAGGACCAGATCCGCCGCGGGCCCGAGGCCTGGGACACAGCATGGGACCCGCACACCGCCACGGCCGTCGAGGTCCGGGAGCGACTCGACCTCGACGATGGCTACGACTGGATCCTGGTGGCCACGGCGCACCCGGCTAAGTTTCCGGAGGTGGTGGAGCCGCTCGTAGGGCGCGAGATTGACGTGCCCGGGCCGCTGGCCGAGGTGATGGCGCGGGCCCATCCGGTGCCCGAGATTGAACCTGACCTGGACGCTCTCTGGAAAACCATGACCCGGACAGAGGTTACGACGCCGTAGCACGTTGCGAACCGTCCGGGGGCACGCGCTTTGGAGAGGTCAGACCGTGTCGAATCGATCCCCTTCAGTCTATGGCTGGTCCCTACGACCCCGTTCCCCTCGACTTTACCGAGTACCCGCCCGACGAGATGCAGACGCGGGCCCGCGCCTTCCGGAAGCAGAGGGCCCAACGGCGCTCTGTGCGCGACTTCTCGGACCGTTCCGTGCCCCGCGAACTGGTCGAGGAGGCCCTCCGGACGGTCGGCTCGGCCCCCAGCGGTGCCCACCGGCAGCCCTGGCAGTTCGTGGCCGTCGACGACCCGAACGTGAAATCGGAGGTTCGGCACGCCGCGGAGGCGGAAGAAAAGGAATTCTACAAGACCCGGGTGACGGAGGAGTGGAAAGAGGCGCTTGCCCCGCTCGGCACGGGAGAAAGAGGGGAGCGATGAGAGAGGAAGAGGAGAAGCGGCTCGACGCTCTGCCGGTGTCTCTGTATTTTGGCATCCCTTGCAGTGCTTCTGAGACGACGCGCTCAGTCTCATGCCCGATTCCGTCTCCGTCGCCGGCCCCCTCGTCGACCTCCACGACCGCGAAATCCGCGCCGCAACCGTTCAGGTCCGGGACGGCGTCATCGACCGTGTTGAGCCGGCCGACGACGTGCCGGATCGATACCTCCTGCCCGGATTCATCGACGCGCACGTGCACGTCGAGAGTTCAATGTTGCCGCCCTCAGAGTTTGCTCGGGCGGCGGTGGTACACGGTACCGTGGGCACGGTGAGCGACCCGCACGAGATCGCCAATGTGCTCGGCGTGGCGGGGGTGGAGTACATGATTGAGGACGGCACACAGGTGCCCTTCCACTTTGCCTTCGGCGCGCCCTCGTGCGTGCCGGCCACGCCCTTCGAAACGAGTGGGGCGGAGCTCGGCCCAGACGCCGTATCCGCGCTGCTGGACCGGGACGACGTGCCCTACCTT
>PXSZ01000061.1:1411-4802 GCA_003023105.1 Bacteroidetes bacterium QH_10_64_37 | reverse complement strand
CACGTTCCCTCCAACTCGTTGGCCGGAAGCTGGGCCCAGGCGCCCGTCGGGCCGATGAGCAGTAGCGAAAGGACGAGACCGCAAAGGCGCTGTACTGTGTGCATGGCGTAGGCCCCTTAATTTTTATGGAGACATCGTGAAAGCCCTTTGCAAAAACTAACAGAATCCTCGATGTTTGTCAACCGGGAATCGCCGCGTCGCTACGGGAAGATGCCCATCCGTTCGTAGGAGCCCGCAATCTTGTCGATGGCGCTGATGAAGGCGGCCGTGCGCATGTCCACCTCCTTCTCTTCGCGGATGGCTCGGATCTCGCCGTACGCCTTGGTCATCGTATCCTCGAGGCCCGATTTCACGAGGTCCCGCTCGCCGGCCCCAAAGCTGATGCGTTCGATGAGCGATTCGAGAAGCTTTTCGTCGAAGGCCTCCGTAGTAAGCTCGTCGACGGCGCGGAGAATTCGCTCGGCGTTCCGCTCTTCGAAACGACGACTCATGCGACCGTGCCGCATGTGCGACAGGTTGCGCAGCCACTCGAAGTAGGAGACCGTGACGCCCCCGGCGTTGAGGTACACGTCCGGAATGATCATCACGTCTTTTTCCTGCAGGATGTCGTCGGCCTGCGAGGTGACGGGGCCGTTGGCCGCCTCGGCGACAATGTTGGCCTGGATGTTCGGGGCGTTGTCGCTGGTAATCACGCCTTCGAGCGCCGCCGGAATGAGGATGTCGCAGGGAAGCTCGAGCGCCTTCGCAGAGGTGTTGATGTTTTCGGCGCCCGGGAAGTCGAGGATGGTTTCCGTCTCCTCGCGGTGAGCCACCACGTCGTCCACGGTGAGCCCGTCGGGGTCGTAGATAGCGCCTTCGATCTCGGCGATCCCCACGATGTCGGCCCCGCCCTCGTCTTCCAGAATTTTGGCCGCGTGGTAGCCGACGTTGCCCAATCCCTGAATGACCACGCTCTTGCCCTCCAGGCCCGGCACCAGGCCGGAGCGCTTCATGTCCTTCTCGTACCGGCACGCCTTCCGCACGCCGTAGTACACTCCCCGTCCGGTCGCCTCCGTTCGGCCCCGCACGCCGCCCTGACCCACCGGCTTGCCCGTCACACACGCAAGGGCGTTCAGGTCCTCGTCCCCAATCTGCATGAACGTGTCCATGATCCACGCCATCTCGCGCTCGCCGGTGCCGTAGTCGGGTGCGGGCACGCCCGTCCCGGGCCCGATGAAGTCCTTCCGGGCAAGCTCGAAGGTGTATCGACGCGTAATGTGCTCTAGCTCGGCCGCTGAGTAGTTGCGGGCGTCAATGCACACGCCCCCTTTCGCTCCGCCGAACGGGATGTCCACGATGGCGCACTTGTAGCTCATGAGCGCCGAGAGGGCCATCACCTCGTCGACGTCCACGCTTGGGGCGTAGCGGATGCCGCCCTTCGTGGGTTGCATGTGGTGACTGTGCTCTCCCCGGTAGCCCCGAACGACCTGGATGGTGCCGTCGTCGCGCTTGATGGGAAACTCGAAGCGAATAACGTTGTCGCAGGCCCGGATCTGGTGGAGCACCCCCCGTACGTGGTCCGTGTAGCCTGCAGCGGTGTCAAACATTCGGTTCACCTGGCCGAAAAAGCCGGTCGAGGATTCGGCCTGGACGTTCGTCTTCGTGGTCGTGGCTTCCATGGGGAGGAGACGGACTGTGAGAAGAAGAGCTGTGTTAGGGCTTACGCAGTTGATGGGCGAAAATGCCCTTTACGGGCGAGAATTGGCACCCAGACCTCCGAGGTTTCGGAATCCTCGGGGGTCTACAGAGGCAAGTGCGTAAGCCCTAAGTATTTTCATGAAAACGAGCACCGGGCCGAACTGCAAGCGCTTCCAGGTCCGTTCACTGCGAAATTTGCCGCAAGCGGCCCGCCGTCAGCGACAGCATAGTTTTTGCTCAAAACGTGGAGCAGCACGCGACCGCTGCGGTGAATTTCACCGCGAAGTTGCTACTGTTCGGCGGGATTTGTTAGACTCCTTATCGGAGGCGCCCCCGTTTTCATGCTTTTTATGGCCGATCGTCCCTGAACCGTGACCGAATCCGTGCTGCTCGACATCATGCTCGTCATCGTGCTGGGCGTTGGGGCGCAGTGGACGGCGTGGCGGTTTCGTCTGCCCTCTATTCTGCTGCTGCTCCTGGTCGGGTTCCTCGCCGGTCCCGTGCTGGGCCTCCTCGATCCGCAGTCGCTGCAGGGGGACTGGCTGTTTGCCTTCGTCTCGCTGTCCATCGGCATAATCCTGTTCGAAGGAGGGCTGAGCCTCCGCCTCTCGGAGCTGCGGGAGGTGGGCACGACCGTGCTGAATCTCACGACGATCGGGGCGCTCATCACCTGGGGCCTCGGCGCGGGAGGGGCCCACTACATCCTGGAATTTAACGTCCCCCTGTCGATCCTCATCGGGGCCATCCTCGTGGTGACCGGTCCCACGGTCGTCATTCCGCTTCTCCGTCACGTGCAGCCGAAGGGGCGTGCGGGCACCATCGCCAAGTGGGAGGGCATCACCATCGATCCTGTGGGGGCCATCCTGGCCGTGCTGGTGCTCGAAACGCTGCTCCTGCTCAACGACCCGAGCGCAGGGGCCGGCGTCAACGCGGTGGTCGAGCACGTCATCGTCGGCCTCGGCCTCGAAATCTTTGTGGCCCTCGGCGTGAGCGTGGCGGCCACCATGCTGCTGATCGTGGTGCTGCGGCGGCGCCTGGTGCCCGATTACCTCCGAAACGCAGTCACGCTCATGATCGTCGTCGCGGCCTTCGTGGTGTCCAACGTGCTCCAGCACGAGGCCGGCCTGCTCACGACTACGCTCATGGGCATCGCGCTGGCCAATCAGCCGCTCGTGTCGGTCCAGCGCATCATCGAGTTCAAAGAGAACCTGCAGGTACTGCTCATCGGGGCGCTGTTTGTGCTGCTAAGCGCGCGGCTGGAGCTGAGCGCGCTGTCGTACATCGACCGTCGCGTGCTTCTCTTTCTGGGCCTTCTGGTGATCTTCGTCCGGCCGCTCGCCGTCTTCGTCTCCTCGGTGGGCTCGGGCCTGAGCTGGGAGGAGAAGGCGTTTCTGTCGTGGATGGCGCCGAGGGGCGTGGTGGCCGCCGCGGTGGCCTCGCTCTTTGCGTTCCAACTGCGGCCGGTGTACCCGGAAGCGGTGGACGGAATGGTGCCCGTCGTCTTTGCGGTTATCGTGGGCACGGTGGCCGTCTACGGCCTCACGGCGGCCCCGCTGGCGCAGTGGTTTGGCCTGGCGGACCCGGACCCGAACGGCATCCTCTTCGTGGGGGCGGCGCCGTGGGTCCGCACCATTGCGCAGAGCGTGCAGGCGCTGGGGGTGACCGTCTCCCTCATCGATAACAATTCCCTCCACGTGCGGCATGCGCGGGAGGA
>PXSZ01000061.1:0-1305 GCA_003023105.1 Bacteroidetes bacterium QH_10_64_37 | reverse complement strand
GACATTTACCAGCTCGCCCCCGGGCCCGAGAGCCGAAATGAACAGGAGGGCACAAGGCCGAAGCACCTTCGGGGCCGCTCCCTCTTTGGCGAAGGCACCAACTATCGGTCGCTTAAGGAGCAGGTGGAGCGCGGCGATGAGGTGAAGATGCTCAGGCTGGCCAACGCGTTTGCCGAGGAAGCGCAGCAGGAATACTACACGGCCGGAGACCTGTCGACCCGGTACGATGAGGAGATCATCAGTCCCCTCTTTGTCCTCTCCGACGAGGGCGATCTGGAGGTCGTCTCGGAAATGGATCAGTTTCGGATGCGTCCGGAAGACCGCATCCTCGCCCTCGTCGGTCCGGGGCCGGACGTGCAGCCCCCCTCCGACGCGGAGAGGGTCCCGGACGCCGAGTCCTCCGCAGAAGAGGAGCCCGTCTTCGAGGTCGTGGATCCGGCTGGGGAGGAGCGCGACGGGAGGGCAAAATAGCGAGCCATTCTCGTTGGAGACCGGCCGCTGAGGATCCATGACTCTCTGCATTCGTGCCGTTTCTTGTCTTCCCCGATTTCCCCGGGGCGGCACGGTCCTCACGCTCGGCCTCGCCCCCGATGCGGTGATGACGAGCAACCTGAACGTGATTGCCCCCTCCTCACGATGTTCTTCCTCACCACCTACGCCGTCCTCAACGTGGCGCCGGGCGTGGAAGGCTTCCTGGACAGCCCCTCGTTCCGGCCTGAGTTCGAAGTGCATTGGTCCCTCTCGCTGCTTGGGGCAGCGGGGTGCATCGGCGTCATGTTCCTCATTAACTGGTGGGCGCCTCTTATACGAAATCCGGCTGACCAGTTCGGACGTCCGACGTCCCTTATCCCGAACGATCGCCTACGGAAGATGAGATCGGCGGGCTCATTCCTGAACTCTACCTTTGAATTTGGGTCAATCCCCTCTCGTCCGCGTCTGGCGGTGAGTACTGTGCCATCGTTGAACTGCTGATTCCAAATTCTATTCCCAACCCCGACTGCCTCGCCGCAAACAGCAACGGCCCGGTCATCATTTCACGCGGCGGGTGGTACGACCGTCCCTCGGTTGCCGAGGTACTCGGGAACTGGCTCTCCGGGGAAGCCCGTACCTCAGCGGGGAGGTTGGTGGTTCTCTCTGCACCTGGGAAGCGTTTCTCCGTTCGGCCCCCAGTCCCTGCAGATCAAGCGGGGGCTCTGCTCTCCAGCTCTCTCGATCGAAAGAGATTCCCCATCGCAGTGAAGGTCGTCGTCATCGGCGTTGGGCAGGTGGGCCGCAGTGTGGCCCACGCGCTGTCCGAGGCCCATA
>PXSZ01000060.1 GCA_003023105.1 Bacteroidetes bacterium QH_10_64_37 | reverse complement strand
GGTCAACCTGAAAGGCGGCACCGCGGAGGGATCCACGATGCCGCCACAGGCAGACAGTCGCCCTTGCGTCACACTTCCATGCTTCCACTCGTCCAGACTCGCGAGCGGAAGCGAGCGCTAATCCATATTCTCCACCACCGCCTGCCCAAACTCGCTGCACTTGAGGAGTGTGGCCCCCTCCAGGTTGCGCTCAAAGTCGTACGTCACGCGCTTCTGGCTGATCGTGGTTTCCAGGGCGTCGAGGATCACCTCGGAGGCCTCGTCCCAGCCCATGTACTCAAACATGAGACGGCCCGACAGGATGAGCGCCGACGGGTTCACCTTGTCCTGCCCGGCGTACTTGTTGGCGGAGCCGTGGACCGGCTCAGCCAGGCAGGCGGCGTCGCCAAAGTTGGCGCCCGGGGCCACGCCGAGGCCGCCGATCTGGGCGCCGCAGGCGTCGGACAGGTAGTCGCCGTTCAGGTTTGGCATCGCCAGCACGTCGTACTGGTCGGTCCGCGTCTGAATCTGCTGCAACATGTTGTCGGCGATCCGGTCGTTCACCACGACCGCGTCCTCGGGCGGGTCGCCGTCGCGTTCCTCCCAAAGCGTGTCCTCGGTGATGACCTCGTCGCCGTATTCCTCGCGGGCCACCTCGTAGCCCCAGTCGCGGAAGGCGCCCTCGGTGAACTTCATGATGTTGCCTTTGTGCACGAGCGTCACGAACTGGTGCTCGTCGCTCTCCAGGGCGTAATCGATGGCTTCCCGGACGAGCCGCTTGGTACCAAACTCGGTGATCGGCTTGATCCCGATGCCCACCGAGCCGTCGTGGATCGTTTCGTCGTAGCCCATCTCTTCCTCCACGAAATTCCGGACGTTCTCAACCTCCTCGGTGCCGGCCTTCCACTCAATGCCCGCGTAGACGTCTTCGGTGTTTTCCCGGAAGGTGACCATGTCCATCTGCTCCGGGCTCTTCATCGGCGAAGGCACGCCGTCGATGTAGTAGGTGGGGCGGACGTTGGCGTAGAGGTCCAGCTTCTGGCGGAGGGCCACGTTCAGCGACCGGAAGCCGGCCCCAACGGGTGTGGTCAGCGGTCCCTTGATGGCGACCCGGTGGTCGCGGATCGTTTCGACGGTTTCGTCTGGAAGAAGCTCGCCGGTCTGTTCTTCGGCCTTCTCGCCGGCTAGCACTTCGGTCCATTCAATCGACCGCTCGCCGTCGTAGGCCGTCTCGACAGCGGCGTCGAAGACGGGTCGGGCGGCGGCCCAGATGTCGGCGCCGACGCCGTCGCCCTCGATGAAGGGAATGATGGGAGTGTTGGGAACCTGGAGGGTGCCGTCCTCCATCGTGATTTGTTCGCCGGAGGTGCTCATAGTCGGATTGGTTGGTCAGAGGAGGAAGAGACGTGAGCTTGTTTCCACAACGTAAGGTGCGAGAGAGACTCCCTCTATTAGGAAACCGAAAAAACGACGGTTGGGACGCGGGGGCGAGAGGGAGAACGGGCGAAAGGGGGTGCGTGAGAGTGAGGACGTGGGTGTGGACGAGGAGAGGAAGGTGCAGAGGAGAGTTGACGAGGGGGGATGCTGACTCTATCGCCCGACCCACAACGCTCAACGCCAAACGTGTACCGATGTGTGAGTTAGTTCGTGAACTGTTTCCGCCTATTGTGCTCTGAGGGGTCGGTCGGCTTTGCATATGGGCGTATGGGACACGGGGATTGGGAGACGCGGGGACGCGCCCTGCGTAGCATGTTCTCCGCGTCCCCCCATCTCCGTATCCTCCCTGCAAGGTTGAGGACATTGGGGTTCTTCCCGAGGAGTTGGTTTCGTTTAGATACTTTCTCACATATCGGTAACTCACAATTTCCCGAGTAGGTCGCGGAGGCGCAGCTCCCATACCTTGAAGGCGGCCTCTACCACAATCTCCCGTCGCATCTTCGACTCGCCCTCCGTCCGCTCCGTAAAAATGACCGGGATCTCCTTGATGCGGAAGCCCGCCCGCCAGGTGCGGTAGTGCATCTCCACCTGAAAGGCGTAGCCGTCGGAGTTGACGCGGTTGAGCGGCAGGGCCTCCAGTACCTTGCGGTGAAAGCACTTGAAGCCAGCCGTGACGTCGAGGATGGGCAGGCGGGTGATGGTGCGCGTGTAGATGCCGGCGCTGTAGGAGAGGACAAGCCGCGAGAGGGGCCAGTTGATCACGCGGACGCCCTCCACGTACCGCGACCCGATGGCGAGGTCCACATCGTCGGCGCGCACCGGTTCGATGAGGCGCGGGAGGTCGTCCGGGTCGTGGGACAGGTCGGCGTCCATCTCGCAGATGTAGGGAAAGTCCCGCGAGAGGGCGTATCGGAAGCCGCGCAGATAGGCCGTGCCCAGGCCCAGCTTGCCGCTCCGCTCGATGAGGTGGATGCGGCCGGGATGTTCCTCCATCTTCGACCGCACAAGCTCGGCGGTCCCGTCGGACGAGTTGTCGTCCACGACGAGGATGGAGATCGGAGGGGACTGGGCCAGCACCAGCTCCATCACCTGGCCAATGTTGTCGGCCTCGTTGTAGGTGGGGATGATGACCAGCGCGTCGGTGGGGGCGTCCCTGGAGGCGGAATCGGACACCGATGACGGGGAGGTTCGGCGACGGAGAAGGGCGAGGAGGGAGGGCCGGGACGGCGTTTCGTCGTCAACCGGAATTTCTCATCGACAGGAAACTATAAATCCATCGGCGTATGTCCAGCCGCCGACGCCGATTTTAATGAAAAACGAGTTCCGATACGAACTCGAGGGGCGAAACCGAGAATTGAAATTGAGATACAAGACGGTGGGAAGATTGCTTCTTTGGCCGGAATCGCCGATTCTATACCCCACGGCACTCGCAGCCTCTCACAACCCGCCGTTTCGGGGACTACGTACGTCGCACGTACCGTTCTCATTCACCCAACCTGCCGCACGTCATGGCTGACAACTCCTCAGCCCCTGCTTCCAACTCGAGTTCGAATGGACGGTCCGGCCTTCCCGAGGACTTTCCCCACGCCTCTCGGCTGGAGCGGGCCGGCGTGACGAGTCTCGCTGGGCTCCGGGAGGTCGAGTCGCTGGAAGAGCTGACCGGGATTGGCCCGGCCTACGCGGAAGACATTCAGAAAGCCCTCGACGAGGTTGCCGACGCCGGCGGTGGAAACGACGCTGCGACCACCGAGGGGCGGTCCAGTCCCCTGGCCGGCAATGGAGAATCCGAAGACACCGTGGGGGGGGCCGCGACCCGGCAATCGCTTGAGATTCCGGAGGGGCCGATCGAGGAGACCGTGTCGTTTGACACGTATCCGGCCGACACGTACGAGCACGACGCGCTTGGCTTCGCGGACGAGGAGGTCATCGACCTGCTCCGCAACATGCTGCTGCAGCGGCGCTTCGAAAATCGATGCCGTCAGATGTACCAGCAGCAGAAAATC
>PXSZ01000059.1 GCA_003023105.1 Bacteroidetes bacterium QH_10_64_37 | reverse complement strand
ATACGCAATACGAAATATGCACAATCCGGTTTTCACTTTGAATTACGTGGACTGCCCTACCAACCGCGAACGCGCCCCAGTACGTTAAAAACTGTTTTCCCGCCTTCTGGAGGCTCTGCGTGCCCGCGTTTTGCTATGCGCCGGGCGGACCGTCCCAATCAATCGGCACACCGCCCCCCACTGTGGCACGTGCCTCCACTGCTTCGAATATCTTCTTGAACGAACAGGACGACCGCTTCCATGGACTCGACACTCCTACTGAAATGGCTCATTCCCGTCAGCGGTGTGCTGGCGCTTCTGTATGCCCTCTACACAACCCGCTGGGTCGGCAGGCAGGACATGGGCACCGACCGGATGATCGATTTGGCACAAAACATCTCGGAAGGCGCCCGCACGTTCTTGAATCGCGAGTATCGCTGGCTCAGCATCTTTGTCGTCGTCGTGGCGGGGCTTCTCATCGTCGCAAATCTCGGCCAGGCCAATTCCTCGTGGTGGATTGGCGTCTCCTTCGTGGCAGGCGCCTTCTGCTCCGGCCTTGCCGGGTTTATCGGCATGACCGTGGCGACGAAGGCGAACGTGCGCACCACGCAGGCTGCCCGTACGAGCCTCGGCCCCGCCATGAACGTGGCCTTCTCCGGCGGGCTCGTCATGGGCCTGTCCGTCGTCGGCCTCGGCGTTATCGGGCTCGGGAGTCTTTTTCTCCTCTACGACAATGCCCTGGGCTGGGAGCTGGCCAAGGTGATCAACGTCATCACCGGCTTTTCGATGGGCGCCTCGGCCATTGCCCTTTTCGCTCGCGTGGGCGGCGGCATCTACACGAAGGCCGCGGACGTGGGGGCCGACCTCGCCGGCAAGATCTACGCCGGCATTCCGGAGGACGACCCGCGCAACCCCGCCACGATTGCCGACAACGTAGGCGACAACGTGGGCGACGTGGCCGGCATGGGCGCCGACCTGTTTGAGAGTTTCGTCGGCGCGATTATCGGCACGATGGTGCTCGGCGCCTCCTTCACCGCTGCCTTCGGGCCGGCGGACGACACCCTTCGGCTGGCCGGCGTGCTGCTTCCGCTGGTGCTGGCCGGGGTGGGCATTCTGGTCGCCATCATCGGGTCGTGGTTCGTGACGGTCGATGAGGGCGGCGACCCGCAGACGGCCCTCAACACCGGCGAGTTCGGCGCGGCCGGGGTCATGGCCGTCGCCGCATACTTCATCATCACCTGGATGCTCCCGGCCACCTGGACCTCGGAGGCCATTGCCTTTAGCGCGCGGAGCGAGTACACGGCGATCGGCGTTTTTTGGGCGGTGATCATCGGCCTGGCCGCCGGGCTGCTCATTGGCCTCATTACCGAATACTACACGGGCACCGAGTACGGCCCGGTCGAGGGCATCGCTGAGCAAAGCGTGGCGGGCACGGCGACCAACATCATCAGCGGGCTCGGCGTGGGCATGCAGTCGGCGGGGGTCCCGGCCCTCATCATTGCCGTCGGCATCATCGGCGCCAACTACTTCGCCGGCCTCTACGGCATCGCCATCGCCGCCGTGGGCATGCTCTCGATCACGGGCATGCAGCTGGCCATCGACGCCTACGGCCCGATTTCGGACAACGCGGGCGGGCTCGCCGAAATGAGCGGTCTCCCCTCCGAGGTGCGCGACCGCACCGACAAGCTCGACGCGGTGGGCAACACGACCGCCGCCATCGGCAAGGGCTTTGCCATCGGCTCGGCGGCACTTACGGCCCTAGCGCTCTTCGCCGCGTACATGCGGCAGGCCGAGGTGGAAAGCATCGACGTGTCGGACCCCATCATTCTCTCGGGCCTCCTCCTCGGGGCCGTGCTGCCCTACGTCTTCAGCTCCCTCTCCATCCAGGCGGTGAGCCGGGCGGCCGGGGACATGATCAAGGAGGTCGGTCGGCAGCTCGACGAGATTCCCGGCATCATGGAGGGTGAAGGCGAACCCCAATACGTGCGCTGCGTGGACATTTCCACGAAGGCCGCGCTCCGTGAGATGGCCGCCCCCGGCCTGCTCGCCATCCTCGTGCCCGTCATCGTCGGTTTCTTTATCGACAAGGGCATGCTCGGCGGGCTGCTGGCGGGCGTAACCGTGAGCGGCGTGCTGTTCGCCATCTTCCAGAGCAACGCGGGCGGCGCCTGGGACAACGCCAAGAAGCGCATCGAGGCCAACTACGTCGCCGAGGACGGTGAGACGCACGGCAAAGGCAGCGAGGCGCACACAGCCTCCGTCGTGGGCGATACGGTGGGCGACCCGCTGAAGGACACGAGCGGCCCGAGCCTCAACATCCTCATCAAGCTCATCGCGGTGGTTTCCCTCGTGATCGCCCCGCTGATTGCTTAATACCGTCTGCTGGAGCGCCGTTAGAGTCCAACGGCGCTGCGGGGATGGTAGATAGAATGGCCCCGCACCGCATCCTCCCCCGCGGGACAGGAGCCCGGGTCCGCCCGGCCTGCTGTCCCGCTTTTTATAGATCTGACCGGTCGGACTCTCTTCAACCCGTCCGGGGAGCGGCCCCGAAACTCCCTCCCCGTATGCACGGTAGTACGCACCTCCACGGGAGATCGGCTCCGACTGCCAGCGGTCCGAACACGGTTCTCACCGCTCTTCCTGCCCAGAGGCAACTCAGAATGTAGTTTGAGTGGGACGAGGAGAAGCGGAAGATCAATATCAAGAAGCATGGCGTCGACTTTCGGGACCTCGTCTCGGTCTTCGAGACCCCCCACTTGACATACCTATCTCCGAAAACAGAAGAGAAGCGATACGTGGCAGTTGGGAAACTACGCCCCTTGGATCGGCGGCCCGGGGAGTGGTCCGGGCCGCTCGTCGCCGTCGTCTACACGCAAAGAGACGGAAGCTACCGAATTATCTCAGCAAGACGAGCCCAGGAACATGAGCGACGAGCGTATGAGATCCTATTCGGCTGAAGAGTTGAAAGAGTTGGAGGGCCACACCGACTGGAAGACCCTCCGCGAAAAGACGGACGAGGAAATCGAACAGGACGTCCGGGAGGACCCCGACGCGGTCCTTTTGGACGAGGAATGGTTCGAGAAGGCGAAACTCGTGGTCCCGTCCTCGGAGAAGAAGCGGATTACGATCCGTGTCGACGAAGACATCGTCGAGCACTTTAAGCAGGGCGGCCCCGGCTATCAGAGCCGCATCAACGACGTGCTTCGGGCCTACGTGACCTCGAAGCGACGGGGCGGCGACCGCTCTGAGTAGCAGGCTCCAACAAACGATTTCGATAGACACGCACTTCCCACGGACGCTGAACGAACGGACTGAGTTATGGCTGAGGTAGACGTTGAAATGCCCAAGATGGGCGAAAGCATCACGGAAGGCACGGTAATCGAGTGGCACAAGCAGCCCGGCGACCGGGTGGAGCAGGACGAGATCCTGCTCGAAATCGGCACCGACAAGGTGGACACCGAGGTGCCCTCGCCGAAGGGCGGTGTGCTGACGGAAACGCTCGTGGCGGAGGGCGACACGGTGGAGGTGGGCACCATCATCGCTCGCGTGGAGACGGAAGCCGAGGAAGCGGAGGTCGGGGAGCCGTCCGACGAGCCGCCCGACGAAGAAGACGAGGAGGCCGCGTCCGAGCCCGCAGCCGCCGAGACAGAGACCGAGGAGGAACCGGAGCCGGAATCGGCCGAGCCCGCCGCCCCCGAGCCGTCGGGAGAAGAGGTCGAAGTGGTGATGCCCAAGATGGGCGAGAGCATCACCGAAGGGACCGTCATCGCCTGGTACAAAGACATTGGCGACGAGGTAGCGGTCGACGAGACGCTCCTTGAGATCGGCACCGACAAGGTGGACACTGAAGTGCCTTCTCCTGCTGAGGGCGTGCTCACGGAGAAGCGCGTGGAGGAAGGCGAGACCGTCGAGGTCGGCACCGTGATCGCCCTTCTGGCCTCCGAGGTGGAGGCCGAGACTGTGGAGGCGCCCGTGCCGGAGACCTCCGAGGAGGAGGCCGAGGTCGACACCGAATCGGAAGAGACGGACCTTCCCTCCACGCCTCCCTCGGGCGACGGCGCCATGCCCGAGACGGAGGCGCCGGAGCGCTCCCCGGAAGAGACGATCAAGCGTCGCGGGGACGACGGCCGCTTCTACTCGCCGCTCGTCCGGTCGATTGCCCGGGAAGAGGGCCTCCACATGAGCGAGCTGGAGTCGCTGGAAGGCTCCGGGCGGGGCGGCCGCGTGACGAAGGAAGACGTGCTCGGCTACCTTGAGGAGCGCGAAGCGGCGCCCGCCACGGCCCCCGAGCGCCCACCGCGCCCCAGCCCCCCCGCTCAGGACCAGCCCGTGCGCGGAGGCTACACGGTCGAAGAAGGCCCGAGCGAGGAGGAGCTTCGCCAGCAGTACGGCGACCGCATCGAGGTTCAGCCCATGGACCGGATGCGCAAGATGACCGCCGAGCACATGGTGCGGTCGAAGGCCACGTCCGCCCACGTTACCTCCTTCGCCGAAGCCGACGTGACGGGCCTCGTCCGGCTCCGCGAGACGAACAAAGAGGCCTTCCTGGAGCGCGAGGGCGTGAAGCTCACCTACACGCCCTTCTTCGCAAAGGCCGCCGTGGAGGCGCTTCGGGAGCACCCCATCCTCAACGCCAGCGTGGAGGGCGACAAGATCATCCTGAAGAAGGACTACCACGTCGGCATCGCCGTGGCCATCGGCAACAAGGGCCTGCTCGCCCCCGTCATCCGCAACGCCGGCGACTACAACGTCGTGGGCCTCGCCCGCAAGGCCGCCAACATGGCGGAACGCGCCCGCAGCAAGGAGCTCCAGCCCGACGATCTGCAGGGCGGCACCTTCACCGTCACCAACATCGGTTCGCTCGGCTCGCTGATGGGCACGCCCGTCATCAACCAGCCGCAGGTGGGCATCCTGGCCACCGGCGCCATCCAGAAGCGACCTGTCGTCGTGGAGGACGATGCCCTCGGCGATGCCATCTCGGTGCGGCACATGATGTACCTCTCCCTCAGCTACGACCACCGGATTATCGACGGGGCCATGGGCGCAAGCTTCCTCCAGCGCGTCGTCGCCGAGCTCGAATCCTTCTCCGAAGACGACGATCTGTTTTAACCTCGCGTCCGTCGCTCTACCCTCGACGCGCCCGCCAACGCTAAACGCCCCAAATCATCCAGATTCCCCCGCAGGTCACGAGAGCGAGAAGCACCTGCAGGGGCGTCCCCATCCACAAGAAATTGGTAAAGCGGTAGTCGCCCGGGCCGTAGACCATCAGGTCGGTCTGGTAGCCGATCGGCGTGAGTAGAGCTCCGCTCGCAGCAAACGTGACGGCGAGGACAAATGAAAATGGCTCGGCACCCGTGATCTGCGCCGCCTCCACAGCCATCGGAATCATCATGGCCACGACGGGGATGTTTTTGGGCACGCCCGCCGTGGTAGCCGAGAAGCCCGCGAGCGCCCCGTATTGTTTGTAGAAGCTGCCTTTTCCCCACTCCACGCGATGCCCCCCACCGAAGCACGCCCGTGCGTCGAACGCCCTCACTGAGGACAAACGTGGCGAGGACTATGATGGTGACCGGGCTCGCAAACCCCTAGATTCCGTCGGTCAGCCCCCTGAACTCATCACATCGGCAGCAGTTCGGCAGCAGACCCACATCTCAACTTGGTCTCCTGCACTTCCATGTCCTCCGACGTCTCTTCTTCCCCGTCTCCGCCGTCCGAGTCTTCAGAGTCGGTTTCTCAAGAAGACAAGTCTGCCCCGGAGTCCCCTGCCTCGGCGGCGTCTCGCTTGAAGGAACTGCGGGGCACGGCCCTCGAAATGGTGCTCATTGCGGGGGGCGTCGTGCTCTTCCTCGTAATGCTGTACGAGATGCACACGCCGTCTCAGGGGGAGGGCTTCCTGACGCCGCCCCTGGTCGGGTTGGCCGGGATCGTTCTGTTGTGGCCCGTGCGGCAGTACAAGAGCGCTCGGGCCCTCCTGCTCTCCGGCGGCCTGTTGCTGCTGCTGTGGACGATGAGCAAGGTCAGCCGCGTCCTCATCCCGTTCGGCATCGTCTATCTGCTGGCCTACCTGTTGAACCCGCTCGTCGAGCGCCTGGAGCATCGCTACCGGGTGCCTCGATGGCTCCCCGCTCTCCTCGTCACCGGCCTCGTGGCCGGACTCATTGCGCTGTTCGCCCTCATCCTCATCCCAAACATTGCCAACCAGGCGCAGGCCCTTTCCGACCGCATCCTGGGAACGATGCAGAGCCTGCGTGCCTGGCTGGAGGCCTCGACGGTGCTGGACACCCTCCAGGAGGGCGACCTGCTCCGAAAGCAGGAGGTCATCGACCAGATTCAGGGGCTGGTCAAAGAACAAGCTGCCCGGCTTCCCGACGTCATCCAAGAGCTTGCGTCCTCCTTCGGGTCGCTCCTGGGCATTCTCACTCTCGTCGCCCTCATGCCTGTCATCTTCTTCTACACGTTGCGGGACTATCCAGCGGTCCAGACGGCCCTGGTCAACCTCTTCCCAACGGCGGGGGGGCAACGGGACTACCTCGTGGAGGCCGGGAGCATTGTGGGACGATATTTTCGAGGCCAGCTCCTGATCAGCACCATTGCGGCGTTCAACGTGTCAGTGCTCTTGTTCTTGTTCGACATTCCGTTCTGGCTCCTCATCGGCCTGCTGGCCGGCCTGTTGAACCTCGTTCCCCAGATCGGCGCCATCATCACTATGGTCATCGGCACCCTGGTGGCCCTCATCCTTGGGACCTGGACAAAAGCCGCCATCGTCATCGCGGTTCTGTTGGGCGAAGCGCTGCTCGAACAAAGCGTGCTGACCCCCAACATCCTCAGCTATCAAGTCGGCATTCATCCTCTCCTCGTCCTGTTCTCACTGCTGATGTTCGGAACGCTTTTTGGGATTCTTGGGCTTCTGATCGCCGTGCCCGTCACCGCAATCCTGATAACGATCTATCGGGCGTATCGGGAAGAGCTCACGCTCGATCTTAGCGACTATGTCACGTCCTGAAACACCGATGGACTCGACCTGCGGGCAACCTGCACGTTCGCGTTCCGTAGAGAAAAGTTGACGGTTAAGCAAAAGGCACGCTCGAACCCTCCCCGCAGGAGCGGCCGTCCGTCGGTCGCATCCGCAGTCGCTCGCTTCTCTCCGCAGCTCGCCGTCGCTTCCGTGACGCGCACCTTCAAGTCTCCCCGTTCGTATCATCCCAGTCACTCGTTGCTCGGCCGGGCGGTGCGGGCCCGGGTGGACGACCGTCTTCGGGGCGAGGCGCTTTTCGTCGTGGCCTTCACGAGCCTCACTCTCGTCTTGCTGATGAGCCACTACCTGGGCTGGGCGCTCCTGAAGCCCGTCCTCACCGCCAACCCATCGTGGCAGGCGCTGTTTTGGGGCGGGCAGGTCGCGTCGGTCCTGGCGCTGATTGGGATCGGCCTCGTGGGGGCTCGACCAGCGGTGCGCGTGCGGTGCCGTCCGGAGGCGGTAGTGCTCACGCAGGGCAACCAGTCCTGCACGCTTCCCTACGCGTCCATCGACGAGATCGACTGCATCTCGGCCCGGCGCTACCACCGCCACTACCGCCGCTACGCCGCCACGCAAATCTTCGTGAGCGCGCTTCCGGATGAGGTGATTCTCCTGCGGACCGGGGACGGCCCCGTGATTGTCGCCCTGTCGGATCCGGAGGCCCAGACCGCCCTGGTCGATCATCTGGAGTCCGCCTGCTCTTCGTCGCTGGCGCCGATGGCACGGACTCAGGCGTAGGGCCGACTGGCCCAGTCACGCGAGGCGGGACCGCTTGTTGAGGTACGCCATCAGGGCCGTGTCGTAGGGCTCGTTCGTGTCGAGCTCCGCAAAGTGGATGTCATTCTCGAGGCAGCTGTGCCGGAACGTGTCGGTGAAGTGCTCGACGGCCTCCGTGTAGTGGTCGCGTAGCTGGGCGGGCTGGAGGGAGACTTCCTCCCCCGTCTCCACGTCCCGAAACAGCATGGGCCGGTCCGGGAAACGGAACTGGCGCTCGGTCTGTCCCTCCAGGATGTGAAAGACGATCACCTCGTGCCCGCGGTGCCGGAGGTGGCGCAGGGCCCGCAGGAGGTCGTCGTGGGCCGCGATGTTTTCGAACAGATCCGTGATGACGACGATGAGGGACCGGCGCTCGACCCGCTGGGCCACCTCGTCGAGCGCGGCGGCGGCGCTCGTCCGCTCCTGCTCGGCGTCCTGCTCGTGAATCTGTTCGAGGGTGACCAGCAGCTGCCGCAGGTAGCCCTGGGTGGCCTTCGGGGGGCGAAACGTGTGGACCGACTCGTCGAACCCGATGAGGCCCGTCGCATCCCGTTGCTTGAGCATGAGGTTGTGGAGGCCTGCAGCGAGGTAGGACCCGTAGTCGAGCTTTGAGACCGGCCCCTCTCCCTGGTAGCGCATCGACGCGGAGGTGTCGAGGACGACGTAGTGCCGGAGGTTCGTCTCCTCCTCGTACTGCTTGATGTAGTAGCGGTCCGTCTTGGCGTACACCTTCCAGTCGACGTGGCGGAGCTCGTCGCCGGGATTGTAGGGCCGGTGCTCGGCAAACTCGACCGAGAAGCCGTGGTAGGGACTCCGGTGCAGGCCGGTGATGAAGCCCTCGACGATGAGGCGGGCCCGCAGTTCCATAGTCTCGAGCTGCGACACCACGACGGGATCGAGGTAGCGACGGGCAACGTTGGATTCGGCCATGAACGGGCGGGAATTCGGAGAACGGAGCGGGACTCGTTAGAAAGTTTGCCCTGTGTTCAGTTCCTTGGGGACAGTATTCGGGCGATTGCATCGGATCCTGAATAGAGAGGCCCATCGTCCTGGATCCGAGTCGGGAAAAATGCTGGAAGAGAGTAGGAGAATAGGGGCGTGGGAGCGTGGGAGAACATGCCCCAAACGCCATCGGGAAGGCGTACGCTCGCAACTCACAACCAACCAACGCAAAACACCTCCCCCTAAAGGCTCATGTCGTCCGACGACCCCATCAAGGCGCACCTCATGACGGCCCGCGACCTCGGGCGCACGCTGGACCGCATGGCTCAGCAGATTCTCGAGCCGATTGACCCGGAGAGCGTCCAGGCGCCCGCTGAGACGTTCGCGCTGGTCGGCATGCAGACGCGGGGCGTGCACCTGGCCCGCCGGCTCCAACGCCGCATCCGCGAGCAGGCCGACATTGAGCTGCCCCTGGGCCTCCTCGACGTCACCATGTACCGGGATGACGTGCGCCTGCGGCTGGAGCAGCCCCAGATTCAAACCACGCGCATTCCGTTCGACGTGACGGACCGCCACCTCGTACTGGTGGACGATGTCGTGTTCACGGGGCGCACCGGTCGCGCGGCCCTCGACGCCCTGATGGACATGGGGCGTCCCGCCTCCGTCCAGTTCCTCACGATCATTGATCGCCGGCACCGCGAGGTGCCCATCGCCACCGACATCGTGGGGCGCGAGGTGCCCACCCTCCCCGACGAAGAGGTGCGCGTCCGCGTGGAGGAAGTCGACGACGAGGACGGGGTGTGGCTCGTCCAGACCTCCCCTCACAGCACCGCCGACGACACCCGGTAAGCGACGTCCCTCTCGCTGTTCTTCCAGAGCCGACGACCCGTTCTGCTTCAATGGCCGACCCCCAATCACCCGCCGCGCCGGACCGCCCGGCGACGCTCCGCCACCGGCACCTGCTGGACCTCTCCACCTACGAGGCCGACGAGCTTCGCCACCTGCTCAACACCGCCCAGGAATTCCGGGCCGTCCTGGACCGCCCCATCCGGCAGGTGCCCACCCTGCAGGGGACCTCGGTCGCGAGCCTCTTCTTCGAGCCGTCCACGCGGACGAAGCTCTCCTTCAGCCTCGCCGCGGGGCGCCTCTCCGCCGAGACGGTGAGCCTCTCGAAGTCGGGGTCGTCTGTAAAAAAGGGCGAGACGCTCAAAGACACGGCCCGCAACGTGGAGGCCATGAAGGTGGACGTGGTGATTCTTCGGCACTCCTCGCCTGGCGCTCCGCACTTTTTGGCCCGGTGCACCGACAGCGTCATCATCAACGCCGGCGACGGCGCTCACGCCCATCCCACGCAGGCGCTGCTCGACGTGCTCACGATGCGGGCGCACGTCGACACGTTTGAAGACCTGAACGTCTCCATCATTGGCGACATTACGCACAGCCGCGTGGCCCGCTCCAACGTGCAGGCGCTCACCACGCTCGGGGCCCGCGTCACGCTCTGCGGCCCGGAAACCATGCTGCCGATGGGCATGGAGGACGCGATGGACGTGCGCACCACGACGCGGCTCGACGAGGCACTGGCGGACTGCGACATTGCGATGGCCCTTCGCATCCAGATGGAGCGGCAGGACGAGGGCCTCTTCCCCAGCACGCGTGAGTACCACCGCCAGTTCGGAATTACGACTGATCATCTGCGCCGCCATTCCGACCTGCTCATCATGCACCCGGGGCCGGTGAACCGGGGCATCGAGCTGGCCGACGCGGTGGTCGACCACGAGCGCGCGATCATTCTGAGTCAGGTGACCAACGGGGTCGCTCTCCGCATGGCGGTCCTCTATCTGCTGGCGCCCCGCCGCGACGAAGCATAGGGAACCGAACAGCCGTCAAAACCGGACCGTGGCCAGCGACAGGCCGACGGCGTAGCGACCCCCACGGCCGAGGGTAGAGGTGCTGGGGGTAACACTGACCCCGACGTCGAACCGG
Source organism: Bacteroidetes bacterium QH_10_64_37 (assembly GCA_003023105.1). The sequence goes on along the minus strand of PXSZ01000059.1, from coordinate 16,032 downwards.
TAACCTCTTGCATCTAGCCCAATGCCACCCGCCAGCGTAACGGCCTGCGGGCCGCCGACCCGCACCCCCGCCCGGAGGGGAATCGGTCCAAGGCGCAGTTCTCCCCCGAGGTGCCCGACCGGTTCCGCGCTCACCGCCCCGGCCCTGTCGTTCAGTCCGACGGTTGCCCCGCCGTTGAGTGTGACCGCGCCCCGCGACCACGTCCCGTTGACGTGCAGGGCCGTCGGCAATCCGACGGTAAACGACGAGCGATCCCGCTCCACATCCTGGTAGGCCGCCCGCGCCAAGCTGTCCACCTGGTGCCGGACGTAGCGTCCGGCGTCTCCGTCAAACTCGTTCTGCAGCCGGTCCAGGTCCAGCTCGATCCCTTCGAATCGAAACTCATTATTGGCCGGGGTGGTGGTCTGGGCATCTCGCTTCCACCGAACGGCGCCGAGGTCGGTGAGACTCATCGACACGAAGAACCCGGGCTGCATCTCGTACACGGCGCCCAGATCCACGCCCGCGCCCACGCCGGCCACCTGTCTGCCAAAACCAGCCGAGATGTCGCGCAGGGGATCGGCCCCAAATGCGTTGAAGGTGTCGTAGACCTGCCGGCTCATCGGCCCTGCGGCTCGGGCGGTGTAATCAAACCGGTGCGTCAATACCGAGTCGCTCACCCTTACCTCAGAGCTTAGCGTGCCGTCGGCGTACTGGGTGCCGACGATAAATTGCGGAGAGACGCCAATCGACAGGGGAATGGACTCGAAGAAGTAGCTGAACGTCCCGGTGAGATCAATGGTGCTGGACGCCCGATAGCGCCCGTTGACGGGAACGGTCCGACTCGAATCGGCCCCCACCAGAAACAAATCGAACAGGCCGCGGTCCGTCTCTACCTCCGTCAGAACTCGCGCACGCACGCCCAGCCCAACGGCCCATTGCGTTCCCCGCGGCCGGTAGGCAATTGCAAAAGGCACGATCACCGAATACGTATTGAAGACGCGCCGCCCGCCCCCGAACCACTCGTCGAGGACCGCTGCCTCCCCCGCGTCCGTCAGCGTGCCGGACTGCTCCCCGAACGTATTGCGATACTGATCAAACTGAATCAGATCGCCTCCGGTGTAAGCGCGCACGTCGAGCAGGCGAACTTCGAGGGGAGCGGCCGAGCCGATCCCGAGATGGGCCGGGTTGGTGTAGAGGGCCGTCGTCGGGGGGCTCGTGGCCGAGGCTCCACCGCCCGTACTGATGGCCCACTGGCTCCGGATGCCCGACTGTGCGTGCGCGTTGGGAAGACTCAGAACGAGCCCCGCCACGACTCCGCCGACGAGAATACGAATTGCAACTCGGAAGTGCTGTTGCCAAACCATTGTCCAGGGTTGCTACGCCGCAGAAATTCAGAGATTGGGGCGTGGCGGTTCAGTTGTTGACGCTGACGGACGCCTCCACCTTCGCCTCCAGGGAGAGCTCGATGGTGTCGGTGGCGCGGAGGGTGGCCGGCCCTCCTTCCTCCGCCTGATCCATTGTCATCCGCAAATGGAGCTGTCGCCCATGAGCAAGGTCCCGAAGCTCGTTCTTGCTGAGGTCAAGGACCGCCGTCCCCGATTGCGTCCCGTTCGCCGCGCCGTCCGCTGCCTTCGGGGCCGGCCTGAGACGGACCGTCTCGCCTTCCCCCGGGAGCGAGACCACCTCACTCCCACTGTCATCCAGGGCAATGAACCGTGCGTCGATTCCCAACGGCACGCCGTTCGTGTACCGCACCCGCAGCTCGGCGGTCGACAGGGTAACCTCCTTGTTCGGATCCGTGACGTCCTCGAGGGCGGAGAAGTCCGCGTCGATGGTGTCCTGGACGGTAAACGTGCTGTTGAGCCGAACGGGAATGGCGACGCTGAGCCCCACATTGAGTGCGAGGGGACGCCGCAGGCGAATTCGGCCCGCGTCGTTCCCCGTAATGCGCGCCTGAGCGATAAAGCGGAGGGAGGGGGGCAGGAGGCTGAGGAAGTCATCGACGGTAGAATTTTCGTCCGTTAGCGCAATGCGCCGGGTCACGGGATCGTCCGTCGGCGCGCCGTTCACTCCGAATTGAATGAGATCCTCGTTCGCAATGGGAGCAGATCCATCGTAGAAGTTATCACCTGTGGAGGACGTGGACGGTACGCTCTTCTCGCTTCCCGTTCCGGCGAGAAAGGTGCGCGAGCTTTCCGATTGTCCCCGCAGGGCGGCATAAACTTGCGCATCGGTGCCCACGTCTGTCGCGACGCGAAATTTGAGCTCGCTTCCCGTGAGCTCGAGCCCGTCGACCCGCTCTGCAAGGCCATCGAGTTCCCCAAAGGACTCCTGATTGGCCTCCTCGGGATCGGACAGATCCAACTTTCCGTCGCTGTTTGCGTCCTCCGTCATGTTGATCGTGAAGGGGTTGATCCCTGCCTCCAGGGCTCGAACACCGAGGCTGTCGATGGACAGGGCTGCGCTGAACTTGTCCGTGTACCGGAGAACGCGCAGATTATCGGCCGTCCGATCCGAGGGGGCAATGGTTTCCAGGGTGCCCTGCAGGTGGTAGTCCACAACGTCATCGGTCGGAGACACCCGTACATCACTGAGATCGATGGGATCAATCGTCGGACTGCTTCCAACGTCAACGGGAAACGAAACGGTCAACGAGTCCTCCGGCCCGTATGGATCGCTTTGGAGGTCCGGAAAACTCACGGTGAACGACTCGAAGGCCACTTCAGGCTCACTGACAACGTTGTTGAACGCAAGAGTCCCCGCACTCAACTCCACAAAGTTGCTGGACTGATCGAAGCTGACGCGATCTTGCTCGACGTTGAAGCGCCCCCCGGCCTGCACCTGTTCGCCGGCAGGCCAGAAGTACACGGCCTCGATGGTGGACCCGCCACTGGCCGACACGTCGAGGTTGTCCGTGGCGGCGAGGGTTACCGTGGTGCCGGATTGCGCCAGGGCCGCCTTCAGTCTGACGTCAATGCCGTTGGCAATGCCCTTGTCACCAAGATCAATTTCAAACGTCTCGGTCGCCCCGGAGGCAATGGGACCGGAGTCCCGAAAAACATCGAAGGCAGGAAAGCTGTCCGGGAGAGGAGATCCCTGCAGATTATTTTCCAGCAGGAGAGTGTCGATCTCGATGGGAAACGAAAAGTTGTTGGCCACGTCCAGCCGGAGCGTTCCACTGCGGGGTTCGGTCCCTGCAAACTGAGAAGCGCCGCTTCCCGCTCGGGTGGATACGTCGGTTTCTGAGGCGGCAATGGTTCCCCCATCAACGCCGCCGAGGGTCACGTTCCGGTACCGAAGAGGAGAGACCTTGATTGTGAGCTCATCCTTCGAATCATTTCCGTCGACCACGAGCACAACTTCCGAATCCTCGCCGAGGGTTTCCCCCTCTACGCCGATCTCGACGCTCTCGGACTCGCCCGAACTGACGGAGGCGTCAAATGACTTGTTGGCGATGACGTCACCGCTTTCATCCCTGATCTTGACCGCCGGTGGATTTCCGTTGCCATCAGTGAGAAGTGTCGGATCGGCGGGGTCGTTGAACAGCGTGAAGGTGAAGGTATTGACCGTCGTGCCGTTGACACTCGTCTCTGTCGTCAGCGTCCCCTGCTTGAGCGAATCGGCCTGGATGTCGGTGGTCCCGAAGTCCGGAAGGGCCAGCAATCCGGGAGGAAACGGAATCGTGTCGCGCGCCACGTTTACAGTCGCCTCGGTCGAACGGGTCGGTGGGGGCACGCCGTTCTCCTGACGAAACCCCGCATCGATGGTCTGGGTCGCAAAATTAGTCCCCTGCACGACAGCCTCCGTTAGCAAGGTGGTGGTTTCCACGTCTTCTGTGGCCTTTTCAAGGATCTGACCGGGGGACTCTAGATCGAAGGAGCTGACCTCCTCCTCGATAGAAATTCCCTGGTCCGATGCCCCGACCGTAAAGAGCGAGTCGAACTGGGAGGTGGTGGTGTCGATCAGGGGCTCGTGCGAGCTCTTTTCTCCTCCAAGAAGCGAGAAGGTCTTCTTGACGACCACCGGGCTGTTCAGTCCCGTTTCGGTTTCAAACGAGGGAGCGCTGCTCGGCATGTCACAGGCCATAAACAGCAACAGCGCGGCGGTGAATACGCCGGCCCACCCTGCTCTGCGGGGAAGATGGAGGAAGCACATGCAACGGGAAGGGAACCATTGGGAAAGAATGTTCTTGCGCCGCAGACACCGAGAACAAAAGGCATACCGGATGCGTCCCGTCCTGGCCACGAGGCCCTGTGCGTTCGGGGCACGGTCCTTTTTCCAACGAGGCGGGTGCTTTCGAAACAGCCGCCTGTGTATGGAGCGCCGAGGCGAAAAATGCACTCCTCCGATTCCTCACGCCTTTTCCCTCCCCATGACCGATTCGTCTCCCCTCGTCGAGCTCGACGCGCTGACCAAGACCTACCGCGAGGGCGACCGGGACCGCACCGTGCTCCGGGACGTGTCGCTGCGGCTCGGCCGGGGCGCCTTTTCGGTGCTCATGGGGCGCAGCGGGGCCGGCAAAAGCACGCTCCTCAACCTCATCAGCGGCATCGACCTGCCCACCGCCGGGCGCGTCCGCATCGGCGGCGCCGACCTGACGGAGAAGTCTGAGACCGAGCGTACGAAATTCCGGCGAGCGAACATCGGGTTCGTGTTTCAGTCGTTCAACCTAATCTCGACGCTGACGGTGGGGGAAAACGTGCGCCTGCCCCTGGAGCTGGCCGGGGAGACGCCCCGGGCCGACCGGGACCGAGCACGGGCGATGCTGGACCGGGTGGGCCTTGCCGATCGGGCGGACGACTTTCCGGACCGACTGTCTGGTGGGGAGCAGCAGCGCGTGGCCGTGGCCCGCGCCCTGGCCCACGAGCCGCTCCTCGTCCTCGCCGACGAGCCAACCGGCAACCTCGACTACGAGACGGGGCAGGCCGTGCTCACGCTCCTGGGCGATCTCGTCCGCGACACCGACACCACCCTCCTCGTGGCGACCCACGATCCCGAGGCCCTCCCCCGGGCCGACCGCGTGCTGCACCTCCACGGCGGCACCCTGCACGAAGAAGTGCCGGAGTACGTTGTGCCGAGCCGGTAGAGGCGAATGGGTGAATGGGCAAGCGGGCGTGTGGGAGAGAACACCGCGGCGCGAATCTACCGTATCCCTGCTCCCCCACTCGCCCCCCTTCCCCATCCCCCATTCCTACTTTCTCCAATTCGCCCTCTTTCCCCTTCCCCGTTCCCAATCAAAGATGACGCTTCTCCAGCGCTCCAGCCGCCGCTACCTCACCCGCCACCCGTGGCTGATGGGGCTGTCGGTTCTGGGCGTGGCCATCGGCGTGGCCGTGGTCGTATCCATCGACCTGGCCAATACGAGCGCGAGCCGGGCCTTCAAGCTGTCCGCGGAGACGGTGACGGGAACGGCGACCCACCAGGTGGTGGGAACCGGGAGCACGCTCGACGACGACGTGTACCGTCGCCTGCGGAGGGCCGGCATCCAACCGTCGGCGCCGATTGTAGAGGGGTACGGGGCGCTGCGGCGGGGCGACCGCACGTTTCAGATTGTCGGGATTGACCCACTCGCGGATGCCCCCTTCCGGCCCTACCTGGGCGTCAGTCCCGACCGCCGTCGGGGCACCGGCGCGTCGGGCACCGTGGACCTGAGCGCCTTCATGACGCGGGACGTCGCCCTGATGAGCGCCCCGACGGCCACGGACCTGGGGCTCTCCCCCGGCGACACGTTGCGAGTGGACATTGAGGGGAAGACGTACACGGTCCCCCTCGGCGGCCTCATCGAGCCGCGCAACGAGCGGACCCGTCGGGCGGTGGCCAACCTCCTGGTGGTGGACGTGTCGACCGCCCAGCGCCTCTTCGACCGGACCGGACGCCTGAGCCGCATCGACCTCATTGCCCCATCCGACGAGGCGGTCCGAGCTACCTTTCTGGAGCGCGTGCGCCGCGTGCTCCCCGAAGGTGCTCGGCTCCGGCGCTCGGACACCCGCACGGAGACGGTGGCTCAAATGACGGAGGCCTTCGACCTCAATCTGTCGGCCCTGAGTCTGCTGGCGCTCATCGTGGGAGCGTTTCTCATCTACAACACGATGACGTTCTCGATCGTCCAGCGTCGCGGCCTCCTCGGGCGCCTCCGAGCCCTGGGGGTGACGCGCGGACAGGTCTTTCGGCTCGTGCTGGGCGAGGCCGCCGTACTGGGCGTGGTGGGGAGCGGCCTCGGGCTACTGATCGGCATTGTGCTGGCGTCGGGGCTGGTGCAGCTCCTCGCGCAGACGATCAACGACCTGTACTTCGTGGTGCAGGTGAGCGAGCTTTCCATCTCGACCTGGACGCTCGCAAAAGGCGGCCTTCTGGGTGTCGGGACCACGCTGGCGGCGGCCCTGCCCCCGGCACGCGAGGCGACGAACGCGCCGGTGAGCACCGTCCTGCGCCGCTCCACGCAGGAGACCGCCCTTCGGCAGTGGGCGCCGTGGTGGGCGGGCCTCGGGCTTCTCGTCGCGGGCGCCGGGAGCCTCCTGCTCCTCGTCACCCAACAGAGCATCTGGGCCGGGTACGGGGCGCTTTTCTGCCTCCTCGTGGGCGCGGCGCTGATGACGCCGCTGGCCGTGATGGGGCTGGCGAACGGAGCGCGTCCCCTCCTCGGCCGGCTAACGGGCGTCATCGGGCGCATGGCGGCGCGGGGCGTGGTGACCAACCTGAGCCGCACGGGCGTGGCCATTGCCGCCCTCACGGTGGCCATCGCCGCCACGGTGGGGGTCGGGATCATGATCGACAGCTTCCGGGGCACCGTCTCAAACTGGCTCCAACAGTCGCTGCAGGCGGACGTCTACGTGCAGCCGCCCAGCCTCGTCTTTCGCCGCTCCACCGCCACGCTCGACTCGGCCGTCGTGGCCCGGCTGCGGGGGATGGAGGGCGTTGCGGCGAGCTACTCGGTCCGCCGCGTCCGGGTACAGGCTGGGGTAGGACCTACCGAACTTGTGGCCGTCGAGCCCGACACCGAGACGGCGGACATCTACCAGTTCAAGAGCGGAAATCCGGAGTCGGCGTGGGCGGCCGTCCGGAACGGGCCGTCGGTGCTGGTGTCCGAGCCCTACAGCTACCGCTACGACGTGGGCGTGGGCGACACGCTACGGCTCCAGACGGACCGGGGCAGACAGTCGTTTGCGATTCAGGGGGTGTACTACGACTACGGCTCGGACCTCGGCGTCGCCCTCATGAGCCGCTCGACCTACGAGCGCTTCTACGACGACCGGCGCGTCTCCGGCTTGGCCTTCTTCGCTGAAGATGGCACCTCCGTGGACGCCCTCATCGCGGACATGCGCAAAAGTGTGGCCGGGATCCAGGACGTGCTCATCCGGTCGAACAAGGCCCTCCGCGAGACCTCGATGCAGATCTTCGACCGCACCTTTACGATCACGACGGTGCTGCGGCTGCTCGCCATCGCCGTGGCGTTCATCGGGGTGCTCACGGCCCTCATGGCGCTGGCCCTGGAGCGACGGCGCGAGATGGGGGTCCTGCGCGCCACCGGCATGACGCCGCCGCAGGTGGGCGGCTACCTCACGCTGCAGTCGAGCCTGATGGGGGCCATCGCCGGCATTCTCTCGTTGCCGCTCGGCTACGTGCTGGCCTACGTGCTCGTCTTCGTCATCAACAAGCGCTCCTTCGGCTGGACGCTCCAACTCACGGTCCCGACGGACGTGCTTCTGCAGGCGCTCGTGCTGGCGGTCGGCGCGGCCCTCCTGGCCGGTCTCTATCCGACGTGGCGCATGGCGCGATCAAGCCCCGCGCTGGCCCTGCAGGACGGGTGATGACCTGTAAGATTTCGCGGAGCGGCGAACGGGGCTCGTCTCGAGGCGTTGGGATATGGAAAGACACCAGATCGATCCCGCCCGCATGTCCCGTTCGCTCTCGATCCTCACCACCCTCGTGGTGGCCGCAGGCCTCCTCGGCCTCGGCGCCTACTGGCTCACGGCCCCCTCCGACGAGGCCGACCTCCGCACCTCCGTGTCCGTCGCCGAGGCCATGGCCAGCGACACCACTGGCTACCGCCGGGCCACCGAGGTGCGTCCCTTCACGTTTCCGGCGGACCACGGGCCCCATCCCGGCTACAAAACGGAGTGGTGGTACGTCACGGGAACCCTCACCGGTCCCGAAGGCTTTCGGGAGCAGCCGTTCGGCTACGAGCTTACGATCTTTCGCATCGCCCTCACGCCACCCGACGCGTCCCCCGACTCGACGACCACCTCCGACTGGCGCACGAACCAGCTCTACATGGCCCACTTCGCCGTTACGAACGGGGCCTCGGACACCTTCCACGCCTTCGAACGCTTCCAGCGAGGGGGCGCCGGGCTGGCCGGCGCCCACGCCGATCCGTTCCGCGTGTGGCTGGGCAACTGGTCGATGCGGAGCACCGGCGCGTCGACCTTCCCCGTTCGCCTGCAGGCCCAGGACCAAGAAATCGGTGTGGACCTTACCCTCCGTCCCACCAAGCCGCGCGTGCTCCAGGGCAATCGGGGCCTGAGCAAGAAGGGACCCGGTGCCGGCAATGCGTCCTACTACTACTCGTACACGCGGCTGGCGACGGAGGGACACCTCGCGCTGAACGGCGACACGCTGAGTGTCACCGGCCAAAGCTGGATGGACCGGGAGTGGAGCACCTCGGCCCTCGGCCCCGAGCAGGAGGGCTGGGACTGGTTCTCGCTCCAGCTCGACGACGGGCGCGACCTGATGTACTATCAACTCCGACAGACCGACGGCTCCCCCAGCACATTCAGCGAAGGCGTGATCGTGGCCGCCAACGGCGAGAAGCGTCGGCTGAAGCCATCGGACGTGAAGATTGAGGTGCTTGACACCTGGACGACCCCGGACGGCACGCACACCTATCCAACCGAGTGGACCCTGCGCGTGCCGAGCGAAGGGATTGACCTGCACGTCACGCCCTACATGCCGGACCAGGAGCTCGACGTGTCCGTCCGGTACTGGGAGGGCGCCGTTCAGGTCAAGGGCTCCGCCTCCGGCCGCGGCTACGTGGAGATGACCGGGTACGGCGACAGCTCGGGCTCGCCTGCTCTCTGAATTGAGTCTGCCCCCCGGAAATCCAACCCGCCGCCTCTCGCCCCTCGATTCTCGCCCCTCGTCCCCCGTGGAGACGCTGAACCTGCCGACGTACGAGTTCCGGACGGCGGAGCGCGAGGAGAAGCGTGTGATCTACGATCCGCTCCGCGAACAGTACGTCCGACTGACGCCCGAGGAGTGGGTGCGCCAGCACTTTGTCCAATACCTGATTCAGACGCTCAACGCCCCGGCGGGACTGGTGGCGGTTGAAGCGGCGTTTCAGTACCAGGGCCAGCCCCGGCGCGCGGACGTGATTGTGCACGACCGACAGGGCGACCCGCTTCTCCTCGTCGAATGCAAGGCCCCGCGCGTCTCGATCGATCAGGATGCGTTCGACCAGTGCGCCCGGTACAACATCGTGCTCGGGGCGCCGTATCTCGTGGTCACGAACGGCCAGACGCACTACGCCTGTGCCATCGACTTTGAGGCTCGACACTACACCTTCCTCGACGACCTTCCCCCGTACGAACAGCTTACCGATGCGTGAGGACGTTCGTAAATCGGTTTTGCCTATGGCGCTCCAGAGATTGCGTATGGGAGTATCGGGGTGTGGGCGCTTAGCGTCCTGCACAGAACGCGAAAAGACTTCTGAAGTCTTCGTGCGGCTTTTTACATGAGTGCGTTTGTTGGTTATTGGTTTTGGGCTTTGGATTGAGAGCTGCGAGTGTATGCCTTCTCATCCCAATGGCGTTCGGGACAAGTTCTTCCACTCTCCCATTCCCTCTCTCCCACGCCCAAACGCCCACACTCGGCGACGGTATCTTCAGGAACTTTTGCACGGCTCGGTATAGACGAGCAGCTCTGCAATCACGCCCCCCATCCTCCACACTTCCAAGCCTCCATACCTACACACCTACATGCCCTACGACCGCGAACGCACCGTCGCCTTCCGGGCCGTCCAGGCCGCCGCAGAGCTCTGCCAGTCCGTCCGCTCCAACTTCGATGACAACGTGCTCGAAAAAGAGGATCGCACGCCCGTCACCGTGGCCGACTTTGGCAGCCAGGCGCTCATCTGCCGGGCCCTCCGGGACGCCTTCCCCGACGATCCCGTGATCGGGGAAGAAGACAGCTCGGCCCTCCGCACCGGCGAGAATGCCGGCGTGCGGGACCAGCTTCTCGCCGAGGTCCGAGCCCACCACCCGAGCGCCGACGCCGAGACGGTCTTCGACTGGATCGACCACGGCACGGCGCAGTCGTACAGCGACCGCTTCTGGACGCTCGACCCGATTGACGGGACGAAAGGCTTCGTGCGAGGCGACCAGTACGCCATCGCCCTGGCCCTCCTCGTAGGCGGAAAGATGCAGGTCGCGGCCCTCTGCTGCCCGCACCTGCCCAACAGCCTCGACGCCGACCCGCCCGAGGCGCGGGGGCAGGCCTTTCTCGCGGTGCGGGGCGACGGGGCCGTGCAGAAGCCACTCGATACGGACGCCGACGCGGCCCCGACGCCCATCCACACGAGCAACACCACGGATCCGTCTCAGAGCCGCTTCACCGAGTCGTTCGTCTCGTCGCACAGCTCGCACGACCTGGCCGTGGCGGTGGGGAATCGACTCGGCATCTCGGCTGATCCGATCCGAATCGACAGCCAGGCCAAGTACGCCATCGTGGCTCGGGGCGAGGCGGAAATTTACCTGCGCCTCCCCCGCCCCGGCACCGACTACACAGAGCGCATCTGGGACCACGCGGCCGGGGCGCTCGCGGTGGAGGCCGCCGGGGGCACCGTGACCGACATGCACGGCGCGCCGCTCGACTTCACCCACGGCCCCCTGCTGGAGGCAAACACAGGCGTCGTCGCCACCAACGGCCCCTTCCACAACGAGGTCATCAACGCCCTCGCCGCAGCTGCGTAATAACTCAGTGATGGAACGGGGCACCCAGGTACTCCCTCTCCCCCACTCTCGCATTCCCCCCTTCCCTCTTCCCCTTTCCGCAGTGAAAGCATACCTCCTTTGCGCCGGCTTCGGTACGCGCATGCGTCCCCTGACGAACGAGACGCCGAAGTCCCTGGCAAAGGTCGCCGGCCACCCCATCGTCGACTACCTGATCGACGAGTTGACTGCGTGGCAAGCCCTCGACGCCATCCACGTCGCCGTCAATCACCGGGACGCTGAGGCCTTCCGAACGTGGGCAGACAACCATCGGGCCGATCTGGCAGAAGAGAGCGTCACTCTCCACGTCCACGACGACGGCGTCGAAATGCCCGACGACCAACTCGGCAGCGTGGGGGACCTGGACTTTCTGCTCGACGAAGTGGGGCTTCCGTCCGACGGGGCGCTCGTGAGCGGCGGCGACAGCCTGTACCGCTTCCCGCTGACCCCCATCCTAAACGCCTACGACGGCACGACGAACCGATGTCTCGCCCTGCACGAACCCGATCCCGAACGCCGGGCACACAGCAGCGTCTTGAGCCTCGACGGCTCGACCGTGACGGAGGTCCTCGACGATCCGACCGGATCGGCGTCAACCTGGATCTGCCCGTCCTGGCTCCTGCTGAGTGCCGACGCCCTCCAGGTCGTCCGTCCCTACCTGAACGACGGCGGGCCGCCCGACAAGCTCGGCGCCTTCCTCAACCGCGTGGCCCGGACGCAGTCCCTGCGCGCCCACCGCCTCCCCAAACAGAAGAATCTCCGCCTCCACTGCAACACGATCGAGGACCTGAAACGGGCCCGGCGAATCTTTCGCAACGAAGCGCGCCACCTGCTCGATCTCGAAACGGTGCAGGAATGCCTCAGATCGTGACACGTAAGACGTGATACGTGAACCTCTCTTCCTCACGCATCACGAATCACGCCTCACGCAAACGCCTCGCGGAGCTGCTCGCAGGCCTGCTTGAGGACGGGAATCTCCTTTGCAAAGCAGAAGCGAAGCTGATACCGCCCGTCTGCCGGATCCTCGTAGAAGGACCGCCCCGTAACGCTGCCCACCTTCGCCGTCCGGATGAGCGTCTCACACGCGGCCCGGTCGTCCGAGAACCCCTCTCGCTTGCCGGCCAGGGCGTCGAAGCGCGCCAGGACGTAGTAGGCGCCGTCCGGCCGCGGCACGTCGAAGCCGATGGCGTCGAGCGTCTCGCACATGATCTTGCGACGCTCGGCGTAGGCCGCCCGCAGCTGGGCCACGTAGTCGTCGTCCAGGTCCTCGAACGCCGCCAGCGCCGCGTGCTGGAGGGGCCGGGGCGCGCAGATGTAGAGCAGGTCGTTCATCAGGCCCATCTTTTCGGCGATGGGGGCGGGGGCCACGCCGTAGCCGAGGCGCCACCCCGTCACGTTGTAGGCCTTCGAGAAGCCCGAGATCGTGATCGTCCGCTCGTAGGCCCCCGACAGGCTCGCCGGCGACACGTGCCCGACCCCGTCGTAGAGCATGTACTCGTAGATCTCGTCCGTAATCGCCACGAGGTCATGGGCGCGGAGCACGTCCATCAGCGTCGACAGCTCGGCACGTGTCCACACCTTGCCGCTCGGGTTGGCGGGCGTGTTTACGACGACGGCCTTCGTATCTGCGGTGATGGCCTCCTCCATCGCCGCCCGGTCGAAGGTGGACTCAGGTCCACCAAGCGGCACGTACCGGATCGTGGCGCCCGTCAGCTCCAGGATGTTGCGGTGGTAGCCGTAAAACGGCTCGAAGAGAATCACCTCGTCGCCCGCCTCCAGCAGCGTAAACGCCGCCGCGACGAAGACGCCGGTCGACCCCACGCCCACCACGACCTCCTCCGGGGACGTGGCAGGCACGTCGTTGTAGGACTGCTCCTTCTCCAAAATGGCCCTCCGGAGAGGCTCGATCCCCGCGTAGTGCGAATAGATCGACCGGTCGTCGCGAACGGCCCGGTGGGCGCGAGTCTTGATCGGCTCGGGCGTGGGCAGGTCGCAGACGCCCTGCCCCAGGTTGATGCCGCCGACTTCCTCGACTCGCCGGGTGACGGCACGGATGGTGCTCTGTTGCAGGGCAGCGGCCCGCGAGGCGACGGACGGGGAGGCGGTCAGATCCATGAGTGAAACTCAGAACCGGGAAAAGCAGTGAACGGCGGTGCCGCCAAGAAAACGCCCTCGGCCCCCGCATGCAACCCGCGATGCGGGATCCTCAGAAGGAGGGAACCTGGCGTCCCGCAAGCCGAATGAAGGGGCGGTTCACTTGGGTCCGCACAGCCACGTCCTCGTTCCACATCTCGTGCCTTCCTCCTCTTCTCCCGACGCATATCTGCGCGAGGCCATCGAGATGGCCGTCCAAAACGTCACTGCGGGCCAAGGCGGTCCCTTTGCGGCCCTGGTCGTGCAGGACGGCGAAATCATTGGGCGGGGCACCAACGTGGTCACCACGCTCAACGACCCCACGGCCCACGCAGAAGTAACGGCCATCCGGCGGGCCTGCGACGCGCAGAAGGACTTTGAACTGACCGGCTGCACGCTCTACGCCACCTGCGAGCCGTGTCCCATGTGCCTGGGCGCCGCGTACTGGGCCCGGCTCGATCGCGTGTACTACGCCGCCACCCGGGCCGACGCCGCAGCGGCCGGCTTCGACGACAGCCACATCTACGAGGAGCTGACCAAGTCCCCCGAGGACCGGCGCATTCCGATGCAGCAACAGCTCCGCAACGAGGCCCAGCGCCCCTTCGAGGCCTGGCTCGACTATGAGGAGCGGGTCGAGTACTGACGAATTGTTTCTCCCTTCTTCCCTCCTCCCGCGTGGATTCGGTCCGGTCGGGCGTCCGCTGTGAGCCTGCTCCCGCCGTTCGTCTTCCAACGTCCTCCATACTCGGGATCGGCATGAACATTGCGGATCAGCATTCCACGGGTCGGGGTTGCATCTCCTTTTTACGACCAATCCGTTCCCGTACGATCGACCGCACGAACCCTACGCCTCCGTCCCACCCTCTCAATTTGGAGCGCCCGCCGTCGCAAGCCGTCCTGCCCCCTGTAGACGCTCAGGTGCGGGGAGCCGCCCTGCTGGCCCCCATCGCACTGCTCTCGATCGGTCCCCATCTCGCGCTGTGGGGGCTACCCGGGACGCCGTTTCCGTTCGACTCGGGATCCATTCTGCTGTTCTGCGGCGCGTTCGTGCTCGGGGTCCTCTTCCATGAGGGCCTCCACGGCCTCGGCCACGTGCGGGGCGAAGCCTCGTGGAGCGACGTTCGGTTCGGGATGCACTGGAAGGCGCTCACCCCATTTGCGCAGTGCACGGTCCCCACCCGGACGCGGTCCTACCGTATTGCCATCGCCCTCCCCGGCCTCGTGCTGGGCGCGGGGCCTCTGGTGCTCGGCCTAGCGACGGGGATCTGGCTCCTCACATTCTACGGATTCCTGATGCTGGTGGCGGCGGCTGGAGACCTCCTCATCCTCTGGGTTCTGCGGGGCGTGCCCGCTGGGGCCTGGGTGCAGGACCATCCCCGGCAGGTGGGGTGCCTCGTCGTGGCTGGGGCCGAGGACCCGGCTCCTCCAGCCGTCTCTGAAGAGGACGTACCGGCCGGCGCAACGGACGGCGACAAGCTGTCGTTCGCCCATCTCCTGTTTCTCGCGGCCTTCTCCGCCGTCTGCGCGGCCGTGGGCTTTCTGATTGCGCTCTGGTGAGCAGGCCGGCCCAGTCGGGCTCCCCTCTCCACTCGCCGTGAGGACGCTCGGCTCGTCGACGACAAACACCATCCGTCGAGGCGTCCCAAACGCGGACCTGCGCGGCGAATATGCGAGGATGACAATGTGGACGATTCGGTCCTTGACCGCCATCCTCGCCATGTGGACTCGACTCGCCGGAGGGATCGCTCTTCTTCTCGTGCTCGCGCCCCTCGCGATCGCCGCCCAGCCCATCGTCGTGGAGGGCCGGGTGCAAGACGCAAACGGGACGCCCGTGCCCTACGCCAACGTGCGGATCGAGGGCACGACCGACGGCGCCGCCACGAACGCGTCGGGACGCTTCCGCTTCCGAACGCGACGACACGGATCCGCCACGCTGCGCGCCTCGGCTGTCGGCTACGAGGCGACCGAGCGGAGCGTCCGCCTCGCGCCGGGCGATACGGTCCGGGTGCAGATCACGCTCTCATCCACGCGGGTGCGGCTCGATGAGACGGTCGTGACGGGAACCTACTCGACGGGGCCGGAGGAACAGACGACGCTCGACCCGACGGAGGCGGTGACGACGCCGGGGGCGGCGGGCGATCTCTTCCGCGCACTGCAGTCGTTTCCGGGCGTGGCGGCGCCGGGCGACGGGGCCGGCCTGTTCGTGCGGGGCGGCGACGTGAGCGAGACCAAAACGCTGCTCGATGGCGCCCCCTTGCATCATCCGTACCGCTACGCGTCGCCCGCGAGCGGCACTTTCGGCGCCGTGCGTCCCTTCCTCGTCGACGGCACGCAGTTCTCAACGGGCGGCTTCTCCGCCCGGTACGGCGACGCCCTCTCCGGCGTGCTCGCGATGACGTCGAAGAACCGCCCCACCCGGTCGCGCCGGTACGTCAATCTCGGCCTCGCCGCCGCCTCCCTCGCCCTCGACCAGCCGCTCATCGAGGAGGAGCTCGGCCTCCGCATCTCGGGCAATCGCTCCTTTACCGGCCTTCTCTTCCGCGTCAACGGGCAGTCGGACGACTTCGCCACGGTGCCGCAGGGCCTGGACGGCAACCTGAGCCTGACCTGGGACTACGCGGACGCGGGGCACCTCAAACTGTTTTCGTTCGCGCGACGAAACCGCATCGGCGCCGAGACGGCGCGCGGCACCTACACGGGCCTCTACCGCAGCGAAACGACCAATCAGCTGCACACGCTGCAGTGGACCGCCAATCCCGGCGCCTGGACGGTTGAATCGAGGGCCTCGTGGAGCGCCTTCACGACGGAAAAGACGTTCGGGGCTCTCGACCTGTCGCCAACGGACGGGGCCGCGACCCTCCGAATCGACGCCACGCGGCCGGCGGAGGACTGGATCCTCCGGACCGGGGGCATGGTGACCCACCGGCGCTACCAT